>JBBSDG010000120.1:0-11042 GCA_038249635.1 Bacteroidales bacterium
ATTTATAAACTACAAGTATATTTTCAGGAGATAATGATAAATTATCCTATCTTTACAAAATCAACTTTAAACCAGACAAAAACATGGATGTATTCTATGAAAAGCTGCCCAAAGAATCGGAATACAGTATTAATTGCTTTGAAGCTGAAGTACCCTATTTTGATGTTCCCTGGCATTTTCATCCCGAAACGGAAATTCTATACATTGAAAAGAGTACCGGACTACGCTTTGTCGGCGACCATTCCGAATCATTTGAAGAAGGTGATGTGGGACTGATTGGGTCCAATCTGCCCCATGTATGGAAAAGTGATTCAATTTATCACAAAAATATTCAAGGACTCACTGCACATGCATTTGTTGTTCATTTTAATGAAACTATTTTCCAGGGTCCGATGTCTATTTTGCCCGAAATACAAGGTATTAATCAATTGCTGTTCGATTCGCAGTCAGGAATCAAATTTACAGGTGCGGCCAGGGCAAGTATTTCTGCGCAAATGAAAGAAATTGTGATGGCTACAGGTATTGAAAAGCTATTGAAACTTATAAAAATGCTCGATGTTATGTCGCGCACCAACGAAAAGCAATTATTGGCCAGCTCTGGATATTCAAAAATTCGAAAATCTTTCGATTTCGATCGTTTTGACAAAGCTCATCGGTACATGATCGACAATTTTCAAACCAATATTTCGCTGGATGCAGTATCGGAAATTGTAGGCATGACGACCACATCATTTTGCAGGTATTTTAAAAAACATACCAAGAAATCATTTCATACGGTGCTAAATGAAATAAGGATTGGCCATGCTTGCAAATTATTACTCGAAAACAAAATGAGTATTTCAGGTATTTGTTACGAAAGCGGGTTTAATAATGTTTCGAATTTTAATGAGCAGTTCAAAAAAATAAAAGGAATTTCGCCAAGCCTGTATATAAAGAACAGGCAGAAAACTGAATGAGTAAGTCAATTGTTTATTTGTTGCAATATTTATCTTTGCTGATAGCAAATTCCTTTTCAATATAAGCATATAAAAAAGATATCAGGATGAAATCACGACGCAATTTTATCAAAATTTCCGGAATCGGCATTGCCGGGCTGGCCTTAAGCGGATATACAAATAAGTTTACACCTATAAATTCTTCTGAAATCGATTTCGAAAGTCTGCGCCCCTTAACCGGAAAAAGAAATTTTATAAGCAAATCGGTTGAAGAAACTATTAGCAGAGTTAAAAAGGATATTACCGATCCGGAGTTGGCATGGCTTTTCGAAAACTGCTTTCCTAATACGCTCGATACCACAGTTATTTATACTGAAATTGATGACAAACCCGACACTTTTGTTTTTACCGGCGATATAAGGGCTATGTGGCTCAGAGATTCATCGGCGCAGGTTTGGCCATATATTCCGCTTATTACCAGCGATGAACCACTTAGAAAATTAATTGCCGGGGTTATTAACCGTCATGTAAAATGTATTCTTCTCGATCCTTATGCAAATGCATTTATGTACGGCGACGAAGTGAGCGGCTGGATAACAGATATCACCGAAATGAAACCCGGTATTCACGAACGTAAATGGGAAGTTGATTCGCTTTGTTACCCAATTCGGCTTGCTTATTCGTATTGGAAAACATCGGGCGACATATCAGTATTCGACAGCAAATGGAACGAAGCCATGGAACTGGTTTACGCCACGTTTAAAACCCAGCAGCGGAAAGAAAACCAAGGTCCCTATTCGTTCCGGCGAACAACCTCATGGCAAACTGATACCCCTCCCGGTAACGGATATGGAAACCCGATACGCCCTGTTGGCCTGATTTGCTCCATTTTCAGGCCATCCGATGATGCAACTATTTTCCCGTTCCTGATTCCTTCCAATTATTTTGCTGTCGTTTCGCTTCGACAACTCAGTGAAATCTGTGAAAATGTCACCAGTAACAAAGCCCTGGCCTCCAACTGCCTTAAACTGGCCAACGAAGTGGAATCAGCTCTTAATAAATATGCTATTGCCGATCACCTGAACTATGGAAAAGTGATTGCCTTCGAAACAGATGGCTACGGTAACCGCCTCATGATGGACGACAGCAATGTGCCCAGCCTGCTTGCCTTACCCTACCTGGGATGCATGGATGTAAAAGATCCGCTATACAGAAATACCCGGAAATTTGTTCTTAGTGCCGACAATCCATGGTATTTCAAAGGGAAAGCAGCAACGGGAATTGGCAGCCCGCATACTTTAAAAGATAAAATCTGGCCAATGACCATTATAATGCATGCCTTAACCAGCAATGACCCGGCTGAAATAAAGCATTGTCTTTTTATGCTGAAAAACACTCATGCAGGTAAAGGCTTTATGCACGAATCGTTTAATAAAGATAACCCAGCAGATTATACCCGGAGTTGGTTTGCCTGGGTGAATACATTGTTCGGGGAACTTATATTGAAGGTGCACACGGAGCATCCGGAACTGCTGAAGGTATAAGGAGGGAGATGGGGACATGGGGAGATGGGAATGGCTTCAAAGAATTAAATTTATTCGGCCTGGGAATGATTACTGCTTTGATTATTTAATAACATTTTCAACTGCACTGAATCTGGTTTATATAATTGTCCTTTTCGTAAAAAAAGATTAATTTTTTCACTTTTATAAATTTATGTGCAGAAGATACTCGTACTAAAATAATTTATAAATAACTGTTTATCAGTATTCTAATTAGTATTTTTCCCTCTATCGAAAAAAAAGAATAAAATCCTCATCAATCTTAATAATTATTTTAACTATGTTTATTGCTATTATTAATGTTTGTTGTAAATTTACACACTTTATAGCAAACAAAAATACGATTATAAGCCTCGCCATAATCTACAAAGTTCAATATCATGAAAAAAAGCATGCTTTTTGGAATCACCTCTGCTGATCCTAGAACTAATAGTTCGAAGAAAAACGGACTTAAATTATTAATATTAAAGGAATTATATCATAATGGATGCAAATCGATACCTGAGCTAAGCAAAATAATACACATGAGTACGCCCACCATTACCCGGGCGATTGATGAGTTATTAGCAAGCGGGTTCCTGGCCGAGGAAGGAATAGGTAATTCGAGTGGGGGCCGACGGCCAAACCTGTATGGCCTGAATTCCGGAGCCCGTTTTGTTATGGGAGTGGATGTAAGCAGATACCACATCCGACTTGGCTTGTTCGATTTCAACAACCAGCCAGTGGTTGACATTAAAGTTATTGACGAAGGGCTTGATATTTCAACCGATATTATGAAAACACTCAAAGAAGAGGTGTACAATTTTATCAGGGAATCCGGAATTGACAAATCAAAACTGATGGGCATCGGAGTGGCATTCCCAGGTTTAAATGATTTGCATACCGGAATCAGCTATAGGTATCTTGGAGATGACAAACCGGTTACAATCCAATTTGAAAATTTCTTTGATTACCCTGTTTTTGTAGAAAATGACGCAAAAGCAATGGCTCTGGGCGAGCAGGCTTTCGGGCTGGCACTTGGCAAACAAAATGTTCTTTGCCTGAATATAGGTACTGATATTGGATTAGGTATGATTCTTAACGGCAAATTATACAAGGGAAACTCAGGTTTTTCGGGCGAATTCGGACATATTCAGGTTGAAACAGACGGACAGCTTTGCTATTGCGGAAAAATAGGTTGCCTCGAAACCCTGGCATCGGGAACAACCATGATTAAGAAGGCGCGTAAAGAAATTACGGACGGAGCAACTACAGTTATACGCACTATGGTTGGAGGAGATACTTCAAAAATTACCATCGAAACTGTTTTGTCGGCTGCACAACGTGGCGACCAGTTCGCTATTGGGCTTCTTGCCAATATGGGCGAACATCTTGGAAGGGGCATCGCCGTACTTATTCACCTTTTTAACCCTGAACTCATCATCATAGGAGGAGAACTTACCAAAGCTGAAAATTATATTATCGACCCGATTCAGCAAAACCTAAACAAATACACCATTGCAAAAATTCGCCGCGATGCCCAGATTTTAACATCTGAACTTGGCCCTAATGCAGGATTGATGGGTACGGTTGCCATGGTAATGAATAAGGTGTTCCAGAAAGATTAAAAAAGAAACCAAAAGAAAGAAGACAGATTTAAGGTATATCTCCAATTATCGTAAATCCATATTTAAAGACAGCATCAATCGCTAATTGTACTCACTTAAAACAGAAACTACTAACGCAACAAAACAGTTAACAACATGGTAAAACAATGGATTACATTTCTGGCGGCAATATTGCTTTTTTCGGGCCTTTCAGGTCTGTTAAAAGCTCAGCAAATTTTAGTACCCGACTGGGAAAATCCTGAACTCACCTCGCTGAACACGGTGAAACCTCATGTATCCTATATTCCTTTTGAATCTGAAGCAAAAGCAATTCAAAATATCCCCGCAGAATCATCAGCTTATAAGCTTCTGAACGGGAAATGGAAATTCAAACTTTCGGATAACTACACCCAGGTTCCTGAAGGATTTTTCAAACCCGGCTTTGATGCCTCATCATGGGCATTGATTGATGTACCATCAACATGGGAAGTGCAAGGCTACTCCTACCCTATTTACACCAATATCCCTTACGAATTTTACTCAAAAAATCCATTACCACCGCATGTTCCTTATGATTACAACCCTGTAGGAACTTACCTCAATCAAATTACTATTCCTGAATCCTTCAAAGGGAAAAATGTATTTATTCATTTCGGGGCAGTGAAATCATTTTTTTATATCTGGCTCAACGGAAATTATATAGGTTTTAGTAAAGATTCGAAAACTCCTGCTGAATTTGACCTCAGCCCTTATTTAAAAGCCGGCAGCAACACACTTGCACTCCAGGTTTTCCGCTGGAGTGATGGCTCCTACCTCGAATGCCAGGATATGTGGCGCATGAGTGGTATTAACCGTGATGTTTTTCTGTATGCAAGACCACAGACCTATGTTCGCGATTTCTTTGCCAAAGGGAACCTGAAAGATAATTACACCAACGGAAACCTGGAACTTGATATTCTTTTCAACAAACTGACAGCGGAAGATGCAAAAAACCTCAAACTCCAGGTTAATATGTATGAAAAAGGCAATACCACAAAAGCTGTTTCATCCGAAATAGTAACTCTCAGTCAGGCTAAAGGAAAAGATAGTTTGCATTACGAAAAATTTATCCCAAACGTTAAAAAGTGGACGGCCGAAACGCCTGAGCTATATATTCTTACACTAAGTTTACTTGATCAAAGCGGCAAATGCATCGAAAGTCTCAGCAACCGTATCGGCTTCCGCACCAGCGAAATAAAAAACGGCCTGCTTCTGATAAACGGTGTAGCCGTGAAACTAAAAGGGGTGAATCGGCATGAATTCGATCCTGTAAAAGGCCATGTTATTCCCCGCGAAATGATGCTGCTTGACATAAAACTTATGAAGCAGAACAACATCAATGCCGTGCGTACCTGCCATTACCCGAATGATCCTTATTGGTATGAGCTATGCGATGAGTTTGGATTGTATGTGGTTGACGAAGCCAATATCGAATCACACGGCATGGGTTATGATCCTGACAAAACGCTTGGGAATAATCCGGTGTGGCTAAATGCACATATCGACCGCACCCGCCGGATGCTCGAACGCGATAAAAACCATCCTTCGGTAATAATATGGTCATTAGGAAATGAAGCTGGCGATGGCAGCAATTTCCAGGCCACCTACAAATGGATTAAAACCCGCGACCTGAGCAGACCTGTCCAATACGAAAGGGCCGAACTCAATTGGAACACCGATATTTTTTGTCCAATGTATATGCGTGTTGATGGAATTCTTGAGTATGCCTCGAAAAAACAGGACAGACCTTTGATACAATGCGAATATGCTCACGCTATGGGCAACAGTACAGGAAACCTTGTTGATTATTGGGATGCCATCGATAACAATGAACAGCTTCAGGGCGGTTTTATCTGGGACTGGGTTGACCAGGGATTGCAGAAATTTGATTCAACAGGTCGCAAATTCTGGGCTTTTGGAGGCGATTTCGGTCCGAAGGATGTACCGAGTGATGGAAATTTTTGTGCAAACGGATTGGTTTTTCCTGATCGCCTGCCGCATCCCGGACTATCGGAAGTTAAAAAAGTATATCAATATGTAAAATTCAGTGCTATCGATTTAAAGAAGCCCAGTTTCCGGATGGTAAACAAATATGCTTTTATTGATCTTAAAAATACACAATTACAATGGGTGATTACTGAAAATGGAAATCCTGTTTCCAAAGGAATTTTAGTTACTGATAACATCATTCCCGGTGCTTCTCGCAACTATACTGTTTCATGGAAAGCACCTTCAGCCAAACCAGGAAAAATATACCATCTGAACCTTAATCTTATTACTTCAGATGATCGCCCTTTGCTTGGAAAAGGTTTTAGTATCGCCTCCGAACAGTTTGAACTGCCATTCACTACCTTGCCATCAGAATTGAAAGCTTCGTTTTTTCCATCAATGACAGCCTCCGATTCGGGTAATACCATCACAGTTAAAGGCAAAACATTTGCAGTTGAGTTCGATAAAATTATGGGGACCATCTCGTCATTTACGTATGAAGGTCGCACCGTGATTGAAAAAGGACCGCTTCCCAATTTCCGCAGGGCGCCACTTGATAATGATGTAGGCAATAAGATGTTTGTAAAATGTAAACCCTGGTGGGATGCCAGCGAAAACAGGACGGTTAAATCTGTAACACTTGACAAATCAGATGATAAAGTCATAAAAATTGCCGTAATTTTTGATTTTCCTGACGCAAACAGCACAATGCACATAATGTACACTGTTACCGGTAAAGGTGATATCCTGGTTGAGAACAGCCTGCAAGCAGGTGAAAAACTACCCTGGATTCCAAGGCTGGGCTTGAATATGCGAATAAGTGGATCACTGAACCAGGTTGATTGGCTTGGCCGCGGACCATTCGAAAACTATCTTGACCGCAAAACAGCAGCCTTTGTTGGGAAGTACCATACAACCACCGACGAAATGTATGTTCCTTATGTCAGACCTCAGGAAAACGGATACCGTACCGATGTAAAATGGGTTTCAATTAACGATGGGAAATCGGTAGGAATTTATTTTGAAGGAACTCCAAACCTGGGATTCAGCGCACTTCCTTATACGTACGATGATTTGAAAGGCTATGTGCAGGCGGGCAAACATGGTAATCTTCTTCAAAAACAGTCATTTACCGACCTGAATCTGGATTACCTGCAAAGTGGAGTTGGTGGCGACGACAGTTGGGGAGCCTGGCCGATGGAAAAATACCTTATCCCTGCCAAGGATTACACCTGGTGGTACCGGATGAGACCTTACCTTATTGCTAAAGAAACTCCTGCCAAACTTTGGGAAAACAAGATTGCAACAAAAAAATAAATCGAATCGAATCATGAAATTAGCTGATATAAAAGGGTATTCCGCAGGATTGAACTCATCGACCATGAATGATGATGCCCTGGTTACACGTTACGAGAAAGTACCTGTGAAGATTTTTCCTTCTGCCATGGAAGGATCAAAAGAAATAGCTGCGAGGGTTGTCGAATTAACCCTCGAACGCCAAAAGGCAGGTAAAAACATGGTTCTCGGTCTGGCAACAGGTTCAACTCCGCTTATGGTTTATAATGAGCTGATCAGATGGCATAAGCAAAAGGGAATGAGTTTTGCCAATGTTATCACTTTTAACCTCGACGAATACTATCCCCTGGAAAACGAACATCAGCAGAGTTATAACCACTTTATGTGGGACAGGTTATTTAAGCATATTGATATTAAGCCTGATAATATTCATATTCCTTCGGGTAGTGTTGAGCAGGAGGATGTGGCTGCATTTTGCCGTGAGTATGAAAAAAAGATTTCCGAAGCAGGAGGTATTGATATACAATTACTTGGCATAGGGCGAACCGGTCATATCGGATTTAATGAACCTGGTTCGGCAATTAATTCGAAAACACGCCTGGTTACACTCGATAAATTAACCCGAAACGATGCAGCTGATTCGTTTAACGGGGAGGAGCATGTACCACATTTCGCCATTACCATGGGAGTGGGGACTATAATGGCAGCAAAAGAAATATTCCTAATGGCCTGGGGCGAAGGGAAAGCCGAAATATTTGCAAAAGCTGTGGAAGGTCCGGTTACCGATATTGTACCTTCAAGTTGTTTGCAAAATCACACGAATATTACTTTTATCATCGATCCTCCTGCCGCCGCACAACTTACCCGCTTTAAATCACCCTGGCTTGTAGGGCAATGTATATGGACGGACCGTATGATTCGTAAGGCTGTACTGTGGCTTTGTACACAAACAGGGAAACCCCTTTTAAAGTTAACTGAACGTGATTACAATGATAATGGGCTTTCCGATCTGATTACAAGCCATATTTTCAGCAAAATAAATATTAAAGTTTTCAACGACTTGCAACGAACAATTACCGGATGGCCGGGAGGAAAACCGAATGTTGACGATTCGACCAGGCCCGAACGCGCCTTGCCGTTTCCCAAACGTGTGGCTCTTTTCAGCCCGCATCCCGACGATGATGTTATATCAATGGGCGGAACTTTTGCCCGTTTGGTGGAACATGGCCACCATGTTCATGTTGCCTATCAAACATCGGGAAGCATAGCCGTGAGCGATGATGATGCTATCCGGTATCTTGATTTTGTTCGTAATTATGAAAAAATATACGACATTGTCGAACCTAAAGCTGAGATTCTATACCAGGAATCAACCGATTTCTACCTTAATAAAAAGAAAGATAGCGTTGAACCGGCTGAACTACTGGCAGTAAAAGCTTCGATACGCCGTGGCGAGGCAACCGCATCGTGTCGCTACATCGGGCTTCCTGAAAAAAATGTTCATTTTCTCAATCTCCCGTTTTATGAAACCGGAACTGTTAAAAAAGCGCCTGCCGGAGAAAAAGACATGCAGATTACCATGGAGTTTCTGCGCTGGCTAAAACCGCATCAGATTTATGCCGCCGGCGACCTCAGCGATCCGCACGGGACGCACCGCGTTTGTATTGATATTATTATCAAAGCACTGGAGCGGATGAAAAATGAAGACTGGATGAAAGATTGCCGGGTGTGGCTTTACCGGGGTGCATGGCAGGAATGGGATATTGAAATGGTTGATATGGCCGTCCCGCTTAGCCCCGAAGAAGTGATAATCAAAAGGAATGCCATTTTCAGGCATCAGTCGCAGAAAGATGGCGCTATGTTTATGGGTGCCGATAAACGCGAATTCTGGCAGCGTGCCGAAGAACGGAATAAAAATACAGCTCGTCTTTACGATAAACTCGGAATGGCTGAATATGAAGCCATTGAGGTGTTTGTGAGGTACGAAGTAGAGTGAAAAGTGAAAAGTGAAGAGTGAAGAGTGAAGAGTGAAGAGTGAAAAGTGAAAAGTGAAAAGTGAAAAGTGAATGATGAAGAGTGAAGAGTGAAGAGTGAAAAGTGAATGATGAAGAGTGAAGAGTGAAGAGTGAATAACGAATAGTGAAAGGTGACTAGTAAATAGACAAACACCATCAAAAATTGGCACAAACAGGAACTAACTTGAAACTTTGAAACAGTGCGAAATAGTAAATTGTGAATGTTTTTTGGCATTAGAAAACGAAAATTTAGCAAAAATCATGTTCGCAGGGTTCTCCCCAACGGGGAGATGTCCGAAGGACAGAGGGGTTAAACATTGAAAAGGTAACCGCCATTTCCTTATTGCACAAGCTAAATGTAGCATGATATATCTGTCTGAAATTCAATTATTAACATTCTTATTAGATGAAAGTGAAGAGTGAATAATACGAATTAATGAGCTAAACCCTTCAAAGGTTTAAAACCCTTGGAGGTTTTGTAGAATAAGAGTCCACTTCAACATCAAATTAATTGCAAATCAAAGTAAACACTAACAAATAATCTAAATCCTGTTACTATGACATCAGCCGCTGAGGATCGCAAAAATTACATTTTGTCCATTTCCATAATCGGAGCTCTGTTTTTTATCTTTGGTTTTATCACCTGGCTAAATGGCACTTTAATTCCGTTTCTGAAAATATCCTGCGAATTAAATAATGTGCAGGCATATTTTGTTACACTGGCATTCTATATTGCTTATTTTTTTATGGCAGCACCTTCGTCGTGGGTATTGCATAAAGTAGGTTTCAAAAATGGAATGGCACTGGGGCTTTTCATCATAGCAATAGGCTCCCTGGTATTTATTCCGGCTGCACTAACCCGCACTTTCGGACTCTTCCTCACAGGACTTTTTATTCAGGGTACCGGACTTGCCTTGTTGCAAACGGCTTCAAACCCGTATGTTGTTGTTTTAGGTCCCCGCGAAAGTGCAGCCAAGCGTATAGCCATTATGGGGATCTGCAATAAAATAGCCGGCGCAATCAGCCCTTTAATTCTGGGTGCTATTGTTCTAAATCAAAACACTACTGATGTTGTCGAAAAGCTGAAATCAATTACCGGTATCGAACGCGTTCCACTTCTGGATACTCTGGCGCATAAAGTAATCGTTCCTTATATCATTATCGCAATTGCTCTTGTATTGCTTTCTATCGGATTAAAATTTATCCATCTTCCTGATGTTGATACCGATAAGGAAGAAGACGCAACATCATCTAAAGGAACGCACAAAACAGCCTGGTATCAATTTCCGCATTTGTGGCTCGGTTTTGTAACCCTGTTCCTTTATGTGGGTGTGGAAGTTATGGCAGGTGATACCATTATTCTTTATGGACTGTCGCAGGATATCCCCCTGGCCACAGCACGCACATTTACAACATTTACGCTTTTAGCAATGGTTGTTGGGTATATAATTGGTATAGCAACAATCCCAAGGTTCATCAGCCAAAGCAAAGCGTTGGCAACTTCAGCAATTCTGGGTGTTATATTTGCCATGGCAGCCATATTTACTTCGGGTTTAACCAGTGTTGCATTTATCGCACTGCTTGGATTATCAAATGCAATTATGTGGCCGGCTATTTTCC
>JBBSDG010000121.1:0-11005 GCA_038249635.1 Bacteroidales bacterium
GACTCAGCCATGCTCAGCCATCAAAAAGCATTCAAACTGTTTGAAAAAATCAATGATAAATACAATATGGCTTCTGCCCTTAATAATATGGGTGTGGTTTGCCAGCGGTTGTCAAAATCTACCGAAGCCATTGATTTTTACTTCCGTAGCCTGAAAATAGGTGAAGAAATAAATAACAACGACCTGGTGGCTTTGGGTTACGATAATATTTCGGCAGTTTTCAGCAGTGAAAATAATTTCGAAAAGGCATTAACCTACAGTTTTAAAGCCCTGAAAATTCGGAAGGACGAAAATAATACTGAGGGGATGGCAAGTGTATTATGCGGTATTGCAAGTATTTACCTGCAAATCAATGATACGGCAAAGGCAGGTAATTTCTACCGGCAATCATTGGCATTATACAGGCAAACCGATGATAAATACGGGATTGCAACGGTTTATTCCTTTATTTCGGTATTGTACAGCAAGGATTACGCGAACAGGCTTAAATATGCACTCCTGAGTCAGCAGTTATGGGATAGGCTGAA
Source organism: Bacteroidales bacterium (assembly GCA_038249635.1). Lineage (GTDB taxonomy): Bacteria > Bacteroidota > Bacteroidia > Bacteroidales > UBA4417 > UBA4417. Next base: position 528 of record JBBSDG010000121.1, read on the forward strand.
TCCATTGCATATCACGGCTATCACTAATACCGGCAACATTGGCGTGGCATACCTGGAAATCGCCAGGGATAAATCATTTCTTCCGGCTGATTACGACAAAAACATTCCTCCCGACAAAAAAACTCAGATGTTGAAGGCTGAAACTTATTTAATCAAAGCAATAGCATTAAGTAAGGCGACAAATGATATCAACAATGAGGCATACTTTAGCGGTCCGCTGGCCGAATTACAGGAACTGCAGGGAGATTATAAAAATGCGTATTGGAATTTCAGGAAATACGAGCGGGTGCAGGACTCAGTGTACTCGCAGGCGAATAAGAACAAGATAGCTGCCATTGAAAGCAAACGCGAAATTGACCTGAAGAATATAGAACTACAAAACAAGGAACTGGAACTCGACAACCAGCGAAAGCAGCTTTATTTGCTTTTAAGCGGCATTGCTTTCCTGATGTTAACGGGAGGGCTTTTGTACAGGCAGGTCAGGATACGCAAAAGAACAAACACCATCTTGCTGCAATTAAATACTGAACTGGATGCAGCCAATAAAGTGAAAGCGAAATTTTTTGGAATTCTCAGCCACGACCTGCGTGGACCTGTGGCCAGTCTTTTAACATTTCTTCAACTGCAAAAACTACAGCCTGGTTTGCTCAGCGATGAACAAATAGCTGCGCGTGAAAATAAAATCACCGATTCCGCCCAATCGCTGCTCGAAACCATGGAAACCATGCTGCTATGGAGCAAAGGACAGATGGAGCAGTTTAAGCCTTCGATAAAAGAAGTGGCAGTGAATGATCTTTTCGATTACCTGCAACGGTTTTTTAAGGATACGGAAACCGTGACTTTTACGTTTACCGGTGCCGGCAATTTAATCGTGAAAACCGATCAGGATTACCTGCATACCATAATGCATAATCTTACAGCCAATGCCATCAAAGCCTTACAGCAAATTCCCGATGCTACAATTGAATGGCGTGCCTGGCAGGAAAATGATAAACTGTTTTTATCCGTTACCGACAATGGCCCCGGAGTAAAGGCGGAGCATCTGAAAGCCCTGTATGACGAAACAGCCGAAAGTGGTTCGAAACAGGGTTTGGGATTGCATATTATACGTGATCTGGCAAAAGCCATACATTGCTCTGTAACCTTGCAACCCATAACTTCAGGGACACAATTTGTGCTTTCCATCTGATTGGAAATACAACTGTTGCTAGTTGAATCAGGCGATACAAAGGTTTGGAAAAGAAGAGGTGAGTTAGTCGAAAATTTGTTTCTTGAGGCATTAAGACATCATGATAATATTGCTTTTCAGTTTGGAAATCGGGATAGAGGGATTTAACGTACATCTGTCATGCATAAAAAATGCGAATCAAGGGTTTTCCCAGCACATCAAAATAATATTTAGCCAATTCATAATTTAAATGTTTTCTTAACTTCTGATTATCATTGATTTATTAAGGATATTTATACGCTTTGCCCGCCTGCACCTATTAACTCCTGAATAGGATTTGCCCCATTGAGTTAACCATGCTCTTTCATGAGGATACGGTGGCATAAGGAATTGAAATATATTCCTTATGCTGAGAGCTAAGCCGTAAAAAAGTAAGACACGTATTAATCTAAGTCACAGATCGGACTTTTAAATCCTTTAAAGGAAATAGGGATAATTATCGAAATCAGGCTGGCTTGTTAAGTGATAAAGTCCTGTTTATTCTTCCATTATGGAGAGTACAACCGTTCCCGGTCCTCCGTGTACCCCCAGCACGGGACTGCAGTCGTTGATAAAGAGTGGTTTTTTGCCGGTCATCATTTCCATTTGCGATGCATACCATTCGGCTGTTTCCAGATTTTGTATGTGCGAAATTGAATATCCCCAGATAGGGCCTTTTTCAATCAAACGGGAAGCTTCATTTAGTAAAAGCTTCATACTGCCTTTTTCGGAATATGCTTTCCCAAAAGTAGTGGCTTTGCCCTCATTGTCAACAGAAATTATTGGCTTAACACCCAGCAACTTACCCGCTATTCCTTTCGAGTGGCTTAATCGTCCGCTTTTCACAAGGTATTTCACAGTTTTGGCACTCACCAGGATATGGTTCTTATCGTTCCAGCTTTCAACAGCAGTAACTATTTCAGCGTGCGATTTCCCTTGTTCAATAGCTTCGGCAGCGCGCAGCACAGTAAGCCCTAATGCGCTCGATAATCGGTTTGAATTGAGTACAGTAATTTTCTTTCCGCTTTGCTCACTAACGGCTTTTGCGGCACGCTGGCTGTTCGAAAACGTTCCGCTAAGCTGCTTACTCATGTGAATGCCGATGGTGGAATTGTAATGCGTACTGAGGTATGAATATTTATTGATAAAATCCTTATAAGCCGGTTGTGAGGTTGTGGGATAAACGGGCGATGATTCGAGCAGGTTATAGAAACTTTCGCTCGAAATAGTTGTGCGGTCAAGGTAAAGTGATGCCCCTACCTGCAATGTGAGCGAAACCATGGTTATCTGGTATTTTTCCAGTAACTCCTGAGGAATATCACAGGTTGAATCCGTAACCAGAGCAATAGGCCATTTGCGGTTATGCGACATTTCCTGTTGCATCACCATATCATCCACTTTCTGGTATGTAATTGATGCTCTTTTGCTAATGGCTTCAAAAAGCTTTATCGGGGTATCGGAATGAATATGTATGCGCAGGCGTTTCTCCGAACCTGCTACAACCATTGAGTCGCCCATACCGGCAATAGCATCACGAACACTGTTTTTAGTTTCCCCCGGGTGCAAATCAAGCGCAAGCATGGCCTCACAGCAATACCTGTGTGTAATTTCATCATGCAGGTCGGTTTGAATATCTTCCATGATCATATCATTCATCGGGATGGCCAAACGGCGTATGGATTGCCTGTTTTTGAAAAAGTCAATCATGCCTTCCAGAAACAATACAAACCCTTTGGCACCGGCATCCACCACATTTGATTTGGCCAGTACTTCCAACTGACGGGTTGTATCTGCAAGCGAATCTTTTGCAACCTGCAATGCTTTTATAAGCAGTTCCACAAAATCGTCGATCAACCCTTTCATGGTATTGATAAACTCAGCCCATTCGCGGATTACCGAAATCATAGTTCCTTCAATAGGGTTTGCTATGGCTTCGTAGGCATAGGTTACAGCCTTGGTAATGGAACGCGAAAAATTTTCAACCGTCAGGTTTTCTTCATTTTCAATTTCGTTGCCAAAACCATATAGAAACTGGGCGAAAATTATCCCGGAGTTTCCTCTTGCACCAACCAAAGCAGCATCAGCAAGAGCTGTTGCAGCCATTTTAACATTGTTGGTGGGGATTGGACTATCGACAATGGATCGCATAGTGCTGGCCAGGTTTGTACCTGTATCGGCATCGGCAACCGGGAAAACATTCATTTTATTGAGCAGACCCTGGTTTTCGAAAATGCGCTGGGCACCAGACAAGAAGGCATAGTAGAAACTTCTGCCATCGAGTAATTTAACAAGCGGGATTGAATTTTCCAATGATGTGGGGAGCTTTGGTGCAATTTATTAAACGGACAAAATTATGTTTCTCCGTATTATACTGTTACAAAATTAACAATTTTCCAAGTATGTTGTTTTTGTAATATGTAGAAAAATATTATTTTTTGGTAAAAGTCTCTCACAGAAAATGAGCCAGGTTTTAAAAGCGGGTTTAATCTTAACTTTTCGGAATCATTCAATTCCTTATTATTTGATCCTGGTAAAACCTGAAAAATCCCCCTTGTCGATCTTTGTATTAAGTTCCAAAACAATATCTTTATACGATGACCTTTTACCGCAACTATACATTCTTTTAATGGGCTTAGTATCGGTAATCATTGTCATTAGGTTTTGAGCCGAAGGCGTAACCGGAAGTTTCGAATACGCTTCATAAGTTAATTTGGTGAAAGCAACATTCTTACTGATTCCCCGGTTGTCGAGCCAATAGCCTTTGTTTAGCGGCGTAGGATAGGCAAGCTTTCCTTTATAATATACATCTTTCACATCCGGGTACGATTCAATGGACTTTTTATCCTCACTCAAAATAACAGGCACAAATTCCGAATAATTTCTGGTTGTTTTATAAATAATGATTTCAGGCTCTGTTACCGATAAAACCTGGCCTGATTTTGCATGATCTGTGTTTTTTGCCTTAGCGGTGTCTTTTGCAGATTTACAGGCTGAAATCATTGCGCCGGTTAACATAACGGATAAAAAAAGAGTGTAACGTACCATGATGAATTGTTAATTTTTGACAAATTTAAAGTTTTATGGACTTGGCTTCGTTGGTTTATGTGAATATTTAATATTTTTGTGATTCAATATTCTGGCATGGAAATTGACAACTCAGGAGTTACTATGTTGTCCTTGCGACATTAATACTAAGGAAAGATTAAAATAACCATAAATAAAATTTCAAACTATGAAAAAAGTACTTGCTACTTTAGTGATTTCGATACTGATGACTTTTGCTGCTTTTGCACAAAATGCTGCTCCTCAGGCACCTGTAAATCCAAATGCGCCTGTGATTACATTCGAAAAAACAACGCATGATTACGGAACTCTGACCAAAGGCGGTGATGGCACCTGCGAATTCAAATTCAAGAACACAGGCGTTGAACCTCTTATTTTATCCAACGTTACTTCTTCCTGTGGTTGTACTGTTCCCGAATGGCCCCGCGAACCAATCATGAAAGGTAAATCAGCATCTATCAAAGTAAAATATGACTCAAACCGTATTGGCCAGATAAATAAGACAATCACCGTGATGTCGAACGCCAAAGAATCATCTGTACAACTGCGGATAATTGGTAATGTTGTTGAGGCTACCAACGGCGCGCAGATGCCACAGAATAACCTGAATCCTGGTTCAGCACCGGTCGCCAAATAGGGTTTTGTGGTGGGTGAAGAGGAGATGAGGAGAGTGGGAGATGGAGAGAGTGGGAGTTGGGGAGATGAGGAGAGTGGGAGAGTGGGAGATGGGGAGATGGGGAGAGTGGGAGATGGAGACTTAGAGAATTTGAATTTAGACAAATAGATTTTCCAGAAAGAAGACTATCGTTCCGATGGTCTTTTTTTTTACTTTCTCCTTGTCTCCAACTCCCCCTGTCCCCTTGTCTTTTCCTTAATCCCAGGCATTGTTAATAAATTATTGTCTTCCGAAAAGATAAAGAAGGAGGATAATTAGCTATTTTTGACCCGTATGGAACAGAATGAAAGAACGGATGCGCTGGCATCGCGAAAAGCAATTAAAAGGCCGGCTATCGGACGAGATGTATTTCAGGAACATGGAAAATTGCCACCACAGGCTACTGACCTGGAGGAAGCCGTTTTGGGTGCGCTGATGCTCGAAAGGGATGCTGTGGCCGCCGTTATTGATATGCTTGTGCCGGCGGTTTTTTACAAGGAATCGCACCAGGCAATTTTTGAGGCTATCACCATGTTGTTCCATAACAACGAGCCTGTAGATATTTTAACCGTTACCAATGCTCTCAGGCATACCGGTAAACTCGAACTGGCGGGTGGCCCGTTTTATATTACTCAACTTACTTCGCGTATAGCTTCATCGGCTAATATTGAATTTCATGTTGGTATTCTGAAGCAAAAATTCCTGCAACGCGAGTTAATAAAAATCTCGACCGAAACTATCCGCAAATCTTTCGAGGATTCAACCGATGTATTCGATTTGCTCGATGAAACCGAAAGCGGACTGTTTGCCATTACTGAAAATAACCTTCGGAAAAAAGCACAGTTGATGCCCGAACTGGTACATAAAGTTTTGAATGCGATTGATACAGCCCGGAAAAATGACGGCGTTTCTTCTGGTGTTCCATCAGGATTTATTGATCTTGACAAACTTACCGGAGGCTGGCAACGCAGCGATCTTATTATTGTCGCAGCCCGCCCGGGCATGGGTAAAACTGCTTTTGTACTTTCCATGGCACGCAATATTGCCATCGAAGCCAAAAAAGCTGTTGCTTTCTTTTCGCTTGAAATGACAGCCGATCAGTTGGTTGCGCGATTAATCGCTTCAGAAGCTGAACTTTCGGCCAGCAATCTCAGGCGTGGTCAATTACAGAATTTTGAGTGGGAGCAGTTAAATTCCCGTATTTCAAAACTTATTACAGCTCCCATTTATATTGACGATACGCCTTCGTTGTCTATTTTCGAACTTCGTGCAAAATGCCGCCGACTGAAAGCACAGTATGATATTGATATGGTTATTGTTGACTATATCCAGCTTATGACGGGTGGTGGCAATAACAAAGGAGGAATGGGAAATCGTGAGCAGGAAATTTCAGCAATTTCGCGCTCCTTAAAAAGCCTTGCCAAGGAACTTAATATCCCGGTTATCGCACTTTCGCAGCTTAATCGTTCGGTCGAAACACGGAGTACAGCGCAGGGAAGCAAAAAGCCACAACTCTCCGACCTTCGCGAATCGGGTGCCATTGAGCAGGATGCCGACCTTGTAATGTTTATTTACAGGCCTGAGTACTATAAAATTATGGAAGACGAAGAAGGTAATTCAACCGAAGGCAAAGCGCAGATTATAATCGCCAAGCACAGGAATGGAGCTACCGACGAAGTTTGGCTCGAATTTATCAGTCGTTTTGCCCGTTTCCAGGATGTTGCAGGGCTGAGTATCGACCGGATGGGAATGCCATTAACCCCAAATACAGGTTTCGATCAGCCAGGTAACAATACAGTTATTATGCAATCAAGGCTTAACAGTATGGATGATGATACAGATCTTGGTCCAACCAACTTCTGATCGGGATCAGGACTATTTGTATAAAACGAAATCTGCAATTTTGTAAAATCAGTTTATTTTCACTTGCCGTAAATCAATCTTAACTTTATCCTGGCTGTTTTGTTAACATCAATACTATTTGTATCATTCAGCAAGTAGATTCATGTTATGCCATGATTTCAAATTTTAAAATGAAACAATTTATCCTGTTAATTTTCTTTGTTTTGCTTCTGATCAGGACTCAGGCTGCTTACCTGCTAATCCCAATGGATCAGAACCAGAAAAACCACCTTAAGGCATACGGTATTGCATACTGGGTGCTTCAGCAGGATGTTGAAGTAAGCTGGCTGTTGAATTACCGGGGAGGAGCTTTTATGTTTAAATATGTTAAAGCAATTGAAAATGAGTGCTTTATTCGTGGTGTAAGCTGCGAAGTAATTGCAGATGCACAATCCACAGCCATACTTCAGGAAATTGCCGATCCGGAAGTAAATATGGATGAAGTTAAATTAAATAAAGCTCCCAAAATTGCCGTATATTCTCCAAAAAACAAGCTTCCGTGGGATGATGCCGTTACTTTGGCACTTACTTACGCTGAAATTCCTTACGAAATTGTTTATGATGAGGAACTTATAACAGGAGTGCTTCCCATGTACGATTGGCTCCATCTTCATCACGAGGATTTTACAGGGCAGTTCGGGAAATTCTGGGGTGCATACCGCAATGCATCATGGTACAGGGATGACGTTCGGTTAAATGAAGCTATGGCAGCAAAACTGGGCTTTAAGAAAGTTTCGGAAATGAAACTGGCAGTCGCGCTTAAAATAAGGGATTTTGTTGCCGGCGGCGGGTATTTGTTTTCGATGTGTTCAGCTCCCGATAGTTATGATATTGCTCTGGCTGCCGAAGGAGTTGATATTTGTGATGTAATGTTCGATGGGGATGCCATGGATTCCAAAGCCCAGTCGAAGTTAAATTACGGAAATTGTTTTGCCTTTAAAAATTTCAATTTAGTCACCAATCCTTATGAGTATGAAATCTCATCAATAGACGTGAATACCAACAGGAAAGTTAGTCAGAATAATGATTTCTTCACCTTATTCGACTTTTCGGCAAAATGGGATCCGGTGCCAACCATGCTTTGCCAGAATCACATGCAGGTTATTCATGGTTTTCGCGGGCAAACAACTGCTTTCGAAAAAAAGTGTATTAAATCGGAAGTTATTGTAATGGGCGAAAACAAAGCACTTGATGAGGCAAGGTATATTCATGGCGATTTCGGAAAGGGAACCTGGACGTTTTACGGAGGTCATGATCCGGAGGATTACGAGCATCGCGTGGGCGATCCACCTACCGATCTGAACCTTTTTCCTAACTCGCCGGGTTACAGATTGATCTTAAATAATGTATTATTTCCGGCTGCCAAGAAGAAAAAGCAGAAAACCTGATAGTTTTTGTTTATATACATATCTGATAATCATATTTTTAAAATATTTATTTTAAAATATTTATAAAATCATCCTATGTTTGTGTTAACTTAACACTAAGTTCACTATTTTTACATCTTTGGAAATAGTATAGCTTTTCAGAAAACAGTATATTTGCTTTTCCGTTTCCGGATGAATACATCGTTTTAATGCAGGCATAAATGAACTTATGACTACAAAATCTTTGTTAGATTAACAGACCTTCTGATTTTATTTTTAACTAACCATTTTAACTAACCATTATGGAACAACAAAAACACGCAAACTACGGTCTGGGAATGACTGTAATCGGATCCATCTTTTTTATTTTTGGATTCGCCACTACCTTTATTATTACCCTGAGTGGTCAGGTAAAAGACATTTTTACGCTAACTGAGTTTGAAGCCCAGTTTCTTAGCTTTTCCTTCTTTATTACCTACTTTTTTATTTCAATTCCAATTGGGTTGTTTATAAAGAAAGTCGGCTATAAAAGTGCTTTAATAACTGGTCTGTTGCTTATGGCCACAGGTAGTTTTCTGTTTTTCCCTGCTGCAAAGGCTCCTTCTTTCCCGTTATTTCTAATGGCTACATTTGTGCTTGCTTCGGGAGTTGTTTTTTTACAAACTGCTGCTAATCCTTATGTTGCTGCATTAGGTTCAGAAGAATCAGCTGGTGGCAGGCTTAATCTGGTACAGGCTCTCAATTCAATTGCTACTATGGTAGCTCCCTGGATCATTGCCGTATTTATTTTCAGAGGAGCAAGCGAAATGCTCACCTCAATGCAGAAAGCCGAAACAGTGCAGATGCCTTTTATTATTATCGGAATTATTGTTGTACTGGTTGCCATTGCAATAGCTCTTATTAAACTTCCTGATGTTACCGGTGGTAAAGTTGAACTGAAGAAAAGTGTATGGAAACACCCTCATGTACTCTTAGGTGCTTTGGGGATTTTCTTTTATGTAGGTGCCGAAGTGGGTACGGGCGGACTTATTCTGAACTATTTAAAAACAACCCAGTTAATGGATCCTGTGGATGCTGGTAAATACGTTGCAATTTATTGGGGTGGTGCTATGGTTGGCCGGTTTTTCGGATCAATTATGCTTTCTAATATTACTGACAACGTTAAGAAATATACTTATGTTGCTCTCGTATTATTGCTGGCACTGGTTTCCGGTTCATTTGTTACCGGCTGGAGCTGGAATATAGGGCTTATATTTATGGTGGTTGCAGTTGGTAATTTTATCCTGATGCAACTTGGCAAAGGAAATGCAGGCCAATCACTTGCAGTTTTTGCTTTATGTGCAGCTTCCCTGGCTATGATAACTGCTTTTACCTCCGGAAGTATTGCACTTTGGGCTGTTATTTCAATAGGAATGTTCAACTCCATTATGTTCCCGAATATCTTTACACTTGCGGTTAAAGACCTTGATCCCGGCGAACTCAGCACAGCTTCGGGAATTATCAATACCTTGATTTTTGGTGGAGCAATCATTCCGCTGATTATGGGTAAAATTGCCGATGTTTCGGGATATTCCTGGGCTTTTATTGTTCCGGCTCTCTGTTACCTTTACATCTTCTTTTATGCGGTTAAAGGAAGCAAATTCCGTTCAGCATAAATTTTCATCCAACTTTTTTGTGTTGGGTTGGAAATGCTCATTTTAATCAAAAGTGAAAAATAATCCATTTTATAAAATAATTAGTACAAATGAAACAAGTAGCAATAGGAATTGATATAGGAGGTACAACTACCTCTATTGGAGTTGTTGACCGCGAAGGCAACATCCTGTATGAAAAAAAACCACAGTTATCCACGCCGCTGAAAAAAGATAACCCAACCGGTAGCGAAATTATTTCCGAAAAATTGTTGGGCGATTATATTAATTTGCTTGTTGAGGAAATTAAAGCAGCTATTGAAGTAGTTGCAAAAATTAATCCGGAAATAGGCGTAATGGGTATAGGAATTGGCGCGCCAAACGGAAATTACTACACCGGAACTATTGAACATGCGCCAAATCTACCTTTTACAGGAGTAATTCCTTTTGCTAAACTAATCCAGGATAAATTTCCTCAAATCAAGCATGTAAGGCTCACTAACGATGCCAACGCAGCAGCTTTGGGCGAAATGATATTTGGTGGTGGCAAGGAAATGGATAATTTTGTAATGATCACGCTTGGCACCGGCTTAGGCAGCGGAATTATCGTAAATGGCGATCTGGTGTACGGTGCTGATGGTTTTGCCGGCGAA
>JBBSDG010000122.1:0-10942 GCA_038249635.1 Bacteroidales bacterium
CGGTCGTAATTCGACAGGTATATTTCTGGATTTATCTTTGCCAGCAACTGACCTGATTTAATAAGGTCGCCCTCTTTTACATAGAGTTCTATTACCTCGCCCGATACATCCGGCGAAAGCTTCACCTCAAATTCGGGAGCAATTTTCCCGTTAGCCGAAACTACTTCGACAATAGTTCTTTTTGTGACTTTTTCAGTAGCCACTTTTGTTTCTTCGGCTTTACCAATCCACCCTTTTTTCTTGGCAACAATACCAACGATAAGAGCAACAACAACAAAAATAATAAGTATCCAGATAATTCGTTTTTTTGTAAACATTGTCGATATGTATTAATGTATGATTTGTTATTTATTTGTCTGACTAAAAAATCGGTTGCTACAATTTCCGTTTGAGTGTTAATGGCTTACCCATGTAGAAATCCAGAACAGTGCTTTTAAAAATAAATTCATATTTAGCGCGAAGCTGATCCGATTCGGCTTTTTCGAGGTCTTTTTTCGCATTGTTATAATCAACGGAATTTAAAGATCCGACATTAAACTTCTGCTCTGCGTACCTGAATGATTCCTTGGCAGCATTTACTCCCGTAGTAGAGGCTTCATAGTTATTGAGAGCAGCTTTGGCATCGGCATAAGCCTGTTGTATGGTTTTATTCAACTGAAGCTTGCTGCTTTCGAGGTTATATTTCTGGTTTTCAACATTTATTTTTGCCTTGCTGATGTTGGTTCGTGTTGACCAACCGTTGAAAATAGGAACATTCAGATTTAGCGAAATAGAACGGTTGAAGTTATCCTTAACCTGGTCGGCAAAAGGTTTGGTTTTGAATGCAGTTGTTGTGCCATAATCCCATACAAATTGTTGTGGCAACCCATTGCCGGCAGGAATAAATGACGATGGAGGTGTGTTGGCAATGTCAGGGGTGGTGATGGCATAACTATCAAGTACCTTTGCTGCTCCCGAATAACCGGAGCCTAAAGAACCTTGTAATGCAAGTGAAGGAGACTGACCGCCCTTGGCAATGCTTAAACCTATTTCCGAACTTTTCACCCTTGACTCAGCGCCTTTAATGGAAGGTTGTGTTTCGAGTGCGAAAGCATAAATCTGGTCGGGAGCAATTGCAAGTGTCGGCTGCGAGCTCATGGCGAGATCAGGGTGTTCGATCTCAAAACCAGCAGCTGTCGGCAGATCAAGCATTTGTGCCAAGGTAAGATAAGCAATGTCAAGGTTATTCTGGGCACTGATAAGCTGGGAATTTTCCATTGCCTTCTGTGCTTCGAGTGTGAAATAATCGCCCTGAGCAACAGCGCCTGCATCAACCAGGCTTTTTAATCTCTTAGATTGTAATTTAGTAGCGTCCAACTGATTCTGTGCCGATTTTGCCAGTTCATCGTAAAAAAGAATCTGTAAATATCCTGTAGCTATATTGAGCGACATATCATCCATAAATTTATCCGTCTCATAGCGTGTTGCTTCCAAACTGGCTTGTCTTTGCTTCACCTGGTTCAGTTTCTGGAATCCATCAAAAAGGGTTACATTCGCCCCGAAGTAAAAGTTATCGGTTTGTACCCTGCTGGTTGCAAAAGCGTTGGTATAACGGTCAACAGTCTTGCCAAAATTGTAACCATGACTGGCTCCTCCGTTCACGGAAGGCAACATGCCCAGCTTATCCTGTAGTAACGAGGCCTTCTCGCTTTCACCCAGAAGAAGTTGCTGTTTTACCTGAATGTTATTGCTGAGTGCGTATTCGACACATTTTTCGAGTGTCCATACTTCCTGTGCTTTCATGGTTGATATCAACAGCATGCAAGCAATTATTAAAAAATATTTTCTCATTGAAAAGAGGTTATAGATCCTAAACTTGGTTAGTGTAATTATTATTGGATTAATTTTACAAAGTTATTTTTAACATTGATACAAATACATGCCACATACAAAAATATTTGTGTTTTTAACATTCTTTTCAATGTTAAACAACCATTACACCGTTTTTGCTCAATTTCTGCAAAAAGAAAAACAGAAAACAGCAATATACAGTGATACCATCGAAGCTCTACACTACGGTATTCATTTAACAGACATTAATCTGACGAATAAAACCATAAAAGGTTACACCGATGTAAAACTCGTCGCTAAATCCAATTCACTTTCAACGGTTAAACTTGATTTCGCCAGTCTGAATGTGGATTCAGTTTTTATCGGTAATACCAGAACAAAGGCATTTACACATATCTCAAACCGGATCGCTATTTCGCTTTCAAAGCCTTTAAATACGGGTCAATCAATACTGGTTTCAATATTTTATCATGGATACCCTTATACTGATCCCAGCGGTTGGGGTGGTTTTCATTTCGCGGGTGAATATGCGCTTAACCTGGGTGTTGGTTTCGATGCGATACCTCATAACCTGGGGAAAGCCTGGTTTCCGTGTATCGATGATTTTCATGACAGGGCTTTGTATGATGTGTTCCTTACGGTTACTAATGATAAAAAAGCCATCAGCGGGGGGCGGTTAATTGAGGTAATCAAAAATGAAAATAACACCTCCACCTGGCATTGGAAAACCGACTATACGCTTCCTACCTACCTTATATCGGCAACAACTGGCAAATACGAATTAAAAACTGATACTTTTAGCGGGCAGAAAGCGCAAATTCCGATTACTTTTTACAGCAGACCGCCAGATACTGCAAAAATTACCGGCACATTTATTCATCTCAAACAAATCCTACAGGTTTTCGAAATTCATTTTGGCCCGTATCCTTTCGAACGGGTAGGATACACGGCTTCACCCGGCGGACTGGGTGCTATGGAGCATGCCTCGAATATTACGTATCCATTTTCGGGTTGGACAGGAAATACCGAAAAGGAAGGGTGGTATGCGCACGAACTTTCGCATATGTGGTTCGGCAACCAGGTTACCTGCGCTTCGGCTGAAGATATGTGGCTTAACGAAGGCTGGGCTGTATGGTGCGAATCGCTGTATCGCGAACGAATATATGGCAGGCAGGCTTACAAGGATAACATGCGCACAAAGTTGAGAGAAGTATTGCAATCAGCCCATGAAACAGATGGCGGATACTTTGCCGTGTATGGAATTCCGCAAACAATTACTTACGGATCAACGGTTTACCAAAAAGGCGGACAGGTTGCTCACACACTCCGTGGTTATATGGGCGACAGTCTTTTTTTCGGAGGTATAAAAGCCTATCTTCAAAAATATGCCTATAATTATGCTTCTACTTTTGATCTCAGGGATTTTCTTTCAGCTTATAGCGGAAAGAATATGAAGCCATTTTTTGATGCCTGGGTTTTTGAACCGGGATTTCCTCATTTCTCTATTGATTCAATGGTTTCAACCCAATCAGCCAGCGGGTTTGACGTAACGATATTTGTGAGGCAGAAACTCAAAGGAAGAACTCAGTTTGCCAATTCCAATCGCCTGGAAATTGCTTTTATGGATAGCAAATGGCACGAGATTACTGACACGATCGTGTTTTCGGGTGTTACCGGACATAAAACTTTTCACCTGCCGTTTTTGCCTGTAACTGTTATGGCTGATCCGGACGAAAAGATTTCGGATGCCACTACGGATGAAACCAAAATTCTTAAAGAAAAAGGAGAATATGACTATCCGGAAACCTTCGTTAAAGTACTGGTTGAGAAAATTTCGGATTCAGCTTTGGTAAGAATTACGCACAATTGGGTGGCTCCTGACAGTATAAATTCAGCTTGTTCCGGTCTCATAGTTTCGGATTCTCGGTATTGGACAGTTGAAGGATTATTCACAAAAGGATTTGAAGCAAGTGGGGAATTTTCTTACAACAATGCCAGCGGTCTTGACAAAAAACTACTTGAATATTCCACCGATTCGCTGGTGATGCTTTACCGGCCAGGTGCCGGATATGCTTGGAAAGTAACAGCTTTTAAGCAAGAAGGAACGTGGATGACTGGAACAATTACTGTTGATGAATTGCAGGCGGGAGAATATTCGCTTGCGGTTTGGGATAGGAAATATGGTGTTAAAAATGGCAGAAAACATTAAAATAGGGCTTGCTGAGAATGTATTATTAGTCTGATCACCAATTATTTACCAGCACATATATTGTTAATGTATGCAAGGGAACATACAGAATAGTTAGATAAACCTTGCATTTATAATTTTGGCTTTCCCTGTTAGGGGATACATGTCAATAGAATAATCGGTCGTTGATGGGTTATTCCCCATAGGGGATGAACATAATATTTTGATTGTTAATGCCCTATGGGCAAATTAATTTCCCTATTCCTTTTTCTATTGATATAAATGCCCTACGGGCAAATGTAACGGTTATAGTTGGGTTTTTCAGCAGACCCTAAAATAGAGAGGCGATTAATTGTGTCTCTAAAAAATAAAATTTCAATTTCTCCCATTCACCATCTTGAGCTTGGAACTTCGGCGTACGAAGGGAGATCGGCTGGTTACTGCGGTAAAATTCAAATTATTCACCCGAAGCAGTTATTGAATTTGTTAACGATCATAAAATCAGCAACCTGAGTCGCAGTGAAGCATTGAAAGTTTTGAGCAAAAAAAATCCCGGAGACTTCTTAAAAAAGAGTCACCGGGATTTTTAAGTCCATTACAAGTTAAACCGCTGCTTCAGTTACCAGTTTAAATCCAATGCCATGAACATTGATTAGTTCCACCGAAGGATCTTCTTTCAGGTACTTGCGGATTTTGGCGATATAAACATCCATGCTGCGGGCATTGAAATAACTGTCGTTTTGCCAGATGCGGTTCAGCGCAAAGCTACGGTCAACAACCTGGTTTACGTGTTCGCAAAGAATTTTTAACAACTCAGCTTCTTTGCTGGTTAGTTTCTGATCTTCATTATTGATATGAAGATTCTGATGGTTATAATCAAAAACAAAATTACCCAGCGTAAAAGTTCCTTTATCCGTTTTACCGTCGGTTACTTTTGCCGAACGCCTAAGAATGGCTTCGATGCGGGCAAGCAGTTCATCCATGCTGAAAGGCTTGGTAAGGTAATCGTCGCCACCCGCCTGGAAACCTTTCAGTTTATCTTCTTCGAGCGATTTGGCAGTAAGGAACAGGATTGGAATCTGGGTATCTACTTTGCGGATATCTTTTGCAAGCGTAAATCCGTCTTTTATAGGCATCATTACATCAACAACGCAAAAATCAAAGGGTTCCTTGTTGAAGACTTCCAGTGCTTCGAGTCCGTTTACACAAAGGCGTGGGGCATAACCCTTTGCTTCGAGATAGGTGCGTAAAATAGTGCCAAGATTGCGGTCGTCTTCGGCAAGCAGGATCTTTATTTTTTCGTTTTCCATTTTCGGGAGTATTATTGCGTTAATTACCTGTTATTAATTGGTTTAGATATTTTATGCTGAATATAGTCGATTTATTTTCGGGTTTATTCTGATCAGGGATAACATACGGTAAAAACATAGTAAAGGTACTACCTTTTCCGGGTTCGCTGTCAACAGAAATTGATCCTCCGTGTTTTTCGACAATAAATTTTACATAACTTAGCCCTAGCCCAAATCCTTTTACGTTATGAACATCGCCGGTAGGAACACGGTAAAGTTTTTCGAAAATTCGTTTCAGGTTGGCCTTGCTGATGCCCATGCCCTTATCGTGAACACTGATAAAAATACCATTTTCGGCATCGGCAGTAGAAACCATTATCTGTGGCTTCCGGGGCGAATATTTGTTGGCATTATCGAGCAGGTTAAAAATCACATTTGATAGGTGAACCTTATCGGCTTTAATCAATGGATGTTCCGCTTTAAGCGACTGGGTTAATACTCCGTCCCGAATCTCTATCTGAATGGCTATTTTATGAATTGCATCCTCAATAAGCATATGCATATCAATAGCTTCGGGGCGGAGATGCAGGCTGCCTTTCTCGAGAACTGCGGTCTGAAGTATTTTTTCGGCCATCTCGCCTAAGCGGTGATTTTCGTCGCCTATAATATGAATATAATCGGCATACATTTCGTTACTCCGTGGAATATCCTTATCAGAGAGTGCCTGGCAAGCCAGCGAAATAGTCGAAATCGGTGTCTTAAATTCATGCGTCATATTATTGATAAAGTCATTCTTTAGTTCGGATAACTTACGTTGCCTTATAATGGTGAAAACAGAATATGTGAAAGCAGCGATGATAACAAGCACCAGCAGCATAGATACCAGCATCATAATCCACAAACTTTGCAGGTTATACCTGGATTGAGAGGGAAAATAAATGAAAAGTAAATCGCGGGTTGCTATTGCCCCACCCGTAAACAGCGGATACATCAGGCCCTTGAAGAGTAATTCCTCGTGGTATTTCCCGGTTTTTTCGAGTACAAGTTTGCTGCGGTCAGGGCTGTAAACACCAAAT
Source organism: Bacteroidales bacterium (assembly GCA_038249635.1). Taxonomy (GTDB): domain Bacteria; phylum Bacteroidota; class Bacteroidia; order Bacteroidales; family UBA4417; genus UBA4417. The sequence continues at coordinate 6,384 of JBBSDG010000122.1, forward strand.
TCGTAATCTATTTTAATACCCTTGTTAGCAAATTCCTGTTTCAGCAGGGTGTCGATCAAACCAACCGAAATCTTTTTTTCAATATCCTTATCTCCCGTTTCGCCCAGGGTTTGGTTCATCAGATAATTCAGCATAAGCTGTTTGCGTTTGGCTGTTACCTCCGACAAATTTTCGCTGATGTTGATGGTTCTGGTTTCACTGCTATTTTTTTCAGAAACATCAGGTTGAGCTAAAGTTTTACCGGGTACTGGTGTAATTCGACCTTCAACACCAGTTTGTTTGGACATTTCAATACCTTGCGTATCTGAACCTGGTACATTTTGAATTCCCTGCGAATTAAATAACGGAGAATTTGTATCGCGCGATAAAATCTGTAGGGAAGAGTTGGTGGTGCGTCGCGCAAATTCAATAGTCTCCAGGTTAAGCAAGGCTCCATTCACAACATCATCAATACTACGGCGGAAATTAGCTTCCTTGAGCTGCATCGAATTGCGGATCCAGTAAACCTGAATGCCAATAAAAACAGACATTGCGATTGTCATAATCACGATAAGGAAACCCAGTAATTGCTTTTTCACACTATTGGTCTAAGTATTTAAGGCTGCATTCCATCTAGAGCATTGTGTCGAAAATCAGATTTTATATACTGCTGATTCCATCACATTTCACTAAATCCGGATAAAAATATTTTCATCTGTTGTGTTGTAAAATGTTACAAATCTTCTTTTCCGGTTCTGCAAATTTATAGAGCCTTACAATCAGTAACATAATGGCTTAACATTATTTAACGTTCTTTTACTTTCGTTAACAATATGCAGGGAATTATGAGTTTACTTTTGTATCGGTTAGTTAAACAAAATAGTTTACTTATATCTCTGCTGGTTACAGAGATGATTTCATAAGTGGTTTTGTTGTTTGTTTGGAAAAATGCAGCTTTAGGGCTGCATTTTTATTTTATACATTTATATACTTTATTGATTTTTGCGAATCAAGGCTTCAATTCATGTTTCGTATATCAGGGGATTAAACTTTTCCAGTGTTTTAATCTCTGGAAGGATTCTGCTAGCAACCAACAAATTAAAATTTCACCCCTTGATTTGTATGATTTATGATAAGGGGCAAAGAGTAAGAATTGATCTGATGTAATCGGTTTAAATAAAACACGCAGTTCACTTACATCTGAAAAATTCAGTTCCTTAACATATTTTAACGTTCTTTAAATTTCGTTAACAATCAACCGGTAGTTATGATAGTATCTTTGTATCGGTTAATTGAACAAAAAGTTATTATAATAAATCTCTACACATAGCAGGGATATTTTTCATAACTGGTTTTGTTGTTTGTTTGGAAAAAATGCGGCTCACTCGGGTCGCATTTTTTTATTTAGTTCTCACACCTAACAGGTTTTGGAAACCTGTCAGGTTTCTTAAATTACCATTAAAGGTATGAACTGATGCTTTTTTTTCGTAATTTTATACTCTCTAACCATTGAACGGCTGGATATTCAATTTTATTAAAAATGATCGGTCTTCAATTCCAATATAAACACTTATCGGGTTTCCTTTCGGAAGAAGAGCTTCATTTAATGCAGAACGAGGTAGATATCAGCCACAGCCTGCTGGTTGAAAAAGCCGGTAAAGGAAACCAGTTTCTTGGTTGGATTGATCTTCCTTTAAAAACCGATGAGATGCTGATAAGCAGCATTGAAGCCGACGCCAAAGCTATTCGTGAAAAAGCGGAAATCCTGGTTGTAATCGGCATTGGCGGATCTTACCTCGGAGCAAGGGCAATCATCGAAGCGCTTTCATCACCGTTTTCGGCTTTTCACAATGATAATAAAAATCCTATTGTGCTATACGCAGGCCATAACCTCAGCCAGGATTATCATGCAGAATTGCTTCAGCTTCTTGATAAAAAAGAATACGCCATTGTAGTTATTTCCAAATCCGGCACAACCACCGAAACGGCAATAGCTTTCAGACTTCTGAAAAATCATATTGAAAAAAAGTATGGAGTCAAAGAGGTAGCCAGACGTATCATAGTCATCACCGATGCTTCAAAAGGAGCTTTAAAGAGTCTTGCTGTTAAAAACGGGTATAAAACGTATGCTATTCCCGACGATGTTGGAGGCCGTTACTCGGTTCTGACCCCAGTTGGTTTATTACCTTTTGCCATTGCGGGATACGATATCAGAAAGCTTGTGAACGGAGCCAACGAAATGCGGAAAGCTTGTTTAGAAACATCATCCCTTACTGACAACCCTGCTGCCTGTTATGCCGCCATCCGGAATTCATTATACCGCCTTGGAAGCCAGGTAGAAATACTGGTTAACTATAAGCCTTCGCTGCATTATTTCACGGAATGGTGGAAGCAGCTTTTCGGCGAGAGCGAAGGCAAGGAAAATGAAGGATTATTCCCTGCCGGAGCTGATTTTACAACGGATCTGCATTCGATGGGTCAATATATACAGGAAGGGCAGCGCATGCTTTTCGAAACGGTAATCCATATTCAGAAACCAAAGCATTTACTTTCCATTCCTTTAGATGAGGCTGACCTCGACGGGATAAATTATTTGGCCGGTAAAACGCTTCATGAAGTGAATACCACAGCAGCTCTTGCAACCGCGCTCGCACATACAACCGGAGAAGTTCCCATTCTCGATATTTTGCTTCCGGTACTTGATGAGCGATCGTTGGGCGAACTGATCTATTTCTTCGAGTTTGCCTGCGGTCTTAGTGGCTACCTTATGGGAATAAATCCATTTAACCAGCCAGGGGTCGAAGTGTATAAAAATAATATGTTTGCTATACTTGGTAAACCGGGGTTTGAAAATGAAACGGAAGAGATCAGGGAGAGGATTAATGAGGAATAGAAGGGGAGAAGGGGAGAGTGGGAGAGTGGGAGATGGGGAGATGGGGGACGGAGACACGGAGAAATGGAGACACGGAGAAATGGAGAAATGGAGACACGGAGAACTTTGAACGCCGCAGGCATTAAACGCGAAGCATTGAACCTTTTGAACTCTTTACAATAAACGCCGAAAGCATTTGAACGCAAAGCATTGAACCCTTCAAAAAAGAAAGAATATATATGGAAAACAGGCTTTTCGAATATATGAACCGGCGTATTGGCGGCAATTTTATTCCTATGAACACAAAAAAGGAGGCCGGTCCCGTAATAACTATTTCGAGGCAAACCGGTTGCGGTGCGAGGGGAATTGCCTGGTTAATCTGTGATGAACTCAATAAGAGAAATCCGTCAGTTAAAACTGACGGAAATGGAGTTAAAACTGACGGAAATGGAAAGTGGAAATATATCAACCGGGAAATTTTACAGGAATCTGCCGAACAACTGAATCTTGATCCAAAGGCAGTGGAACATGTAATCATGGATAAAGACCGTGGTATAATGGATCAGATTGTTGGAGCACTTTCAACGCATTCGCATAAAAGCGATCAGAAAATCCTGAAAACAGTCCAAGACGTGATCAGGCAGTTTGGCAACAATGGAAACGTTGTTATCATAGGTAGGGGAGGAGCCAGCATTTGCAGTGATATCAGGCTTTCGCTGCATGTAAGGCTTGTTGCAACGGAACAATGGCGTATAGCAGAAATAGCTCGTCGTCTGGATTTTAGCAAGGCTTATGCTACCGAATATGTTCATAAACGTGATATGGAAAGGGAATTGCTGGTCGCCAAACTTTACGGAAAGAAACATGATAGTATTACTTATGATGTTCAAATCAACTGTAACTGCTTTACAGAAAAGCAAATAGCTGATTCAATACTGCAAATTGCTTCAATTAAAGGAATCATTTAAATTAAACGACGCCTATTGAATCCTGATTCACACTCCGATAACACCATTCTTACCCTGAACGATCTGAGTATCGCATTCAGCCATGAAGGAAAAGAACGCATTGCCGTTGACCATATCTCGTTCAAACTGCAACGGGGTAGCACCCTGGGTATTGTCGGCGAATCGGGATCGGGTAAATCAATCACCTCACTTGCCATTATGGGGTTAGTCCCAAAGCCAAACGGGATACTAAAAAGCGGTTCCATCATCTTTCATACTCAGGAAGGAGAAAAATCTGATTTACTGCTGCTTCCTGAAAAAGAAATGAGGCACTGGCGTGGCAAAAAGATAGCTATGATATTTCAGGAGCCAATGACCTCACTAAATCCGGCATACCGCTGCGGCAAGCAGGTGATGGAAAACATCCTGGAGCACGAAAAAGTTACCCGCAACCAGGCGCGCTGGCGAACCCTCGACCTTTTCCGTGAAGTAATGCTTCCGGATCCCGAAAGCACCTTTAATGCTTATCCGCACCAGGTTTCGGGCGGACAGAAACAGCGTGTGATGATAGCCATGGCGCTGGCATGCAATCCCGATATTCTGATTGCCGATGAACCTACCACAGCGTTGGATGTAACTGTGCAGAAAACCATCCTCGAACTATTAAGGACTCTACAAAAGAAACATAACATAAGCCTGGTATTTATTTCGCATAACCTCGATGTAATAGCTGAAATTGCTGAGAATGTTCTGGTAATGTA
>JBBSDG010000123.1:0-10871 GCA_038249635.1 Bacteroidales bacterium
AATATCAATATAACTGATTTTGAAAAACTCATATAATAAACTGGATATCAATAGGATGAAACTTAAATAAAGACAGGTTTTGGTGCAGTGCGCATCGGCAATTATGGCTTCCGAATTAAGCGCTTTGCCGGTTTTTAGCTTGTACATCATCAGGAAATACATGGTCAGGATCGATACCGAAGCAATAATAATCCCGGCAAATGTGGTTTCCGGCTTTGTTTTATTAACGATATTAAGGATGCTGCCTGCAACCAGTCCGATAGCCAGCACCATAAATGCAACACCTGTGATCCGCAAGGCAAGCCGTTCGAATTTATCAAAGTCTTTTATTTCACTGCGCTGCATCCGAAAAACCATATGCAGTATGCCTATTCCTGATATCACTTCAACAAAACTATCTACGCCAAAGCCCAGCAAAACAAGTGTATCGTCGGTGCTTCCAAAATAAACTGATACCAGACCTTCAATAATGTTATAAACAATAGTTATAACGCTCAGCCATAAAGCAGTGGTGAGCCATTTTGATGAATTCATCTTATAAGGGATTAAAGAAGATTGTTGTAGATGGCGAAGTTTTCGGAATCGAAACAACAAAAGAACACTTTAGTTATGGATTTGTTTGTTTGCAGAAATGACCGCACTTCGCGAATGGCAATATCTGCGGCTAATTCTTTTGGGAATCCATAAATTCCGGTACTGATATTCGGGAAAGCAACTGAGGTGCAATTTTTTGAAACTGCAAGTGATAAACTAGCGTGGTAACAGTTTGCCAATAAGCAGGGTTCATCATTTTTGCCACCATGCCATACCGGGCCTACAGTATGAATTATATATCGGGCTTTCAGATTATAGCCTTGTGTGATTTTAGCGGCACCGGTTGCACATCCTCCAAGAGTAATGCATTCCTGCAATAACATTGATCCGGCAGCCCTGTGAATGGCTCCGTCAACTCCGCCTCCGCCACGAAGACTATTGTTGGCGGCATTTACGATGGCATCGACATTGAGTTGGGTGATGTCTGATTTTATAACTTCAATTTGAACTGCCATAATACTTAAAAAGTAAAATCAAGGTTGACTGCTATTCAAATTTGAACAAATTAAAACACACTTTGACTGAGATGCCTATTTATGTGCCTTGCGATATGCACGTTTCCAGGCACGACGCGCCCAGTAATGCCTCCGCCAGTATTTGCCCCACTTAATTCCCGACCAGATCCGTTCGTGAATGTAATAGATTACCAGCTTAATTAAAAATTCGATGATGGCAATTAAACCTGCATTTCCAATACTTTCACTTAGTGAAAGACTTTGATATTCATGCGAATAAACGAATATAGCGACAAACATGGCCCCCGAAGCAAACAATCTGTATGTAATTGTTTTCATCAGGCTTCGCTGCGGGCTGTCGCGAAATATTACTTCTACTTCAGGTATTTGTTGATCCGGTGCTTCTATTCCACGCATTTTAAACTTATTGAATTGCAAAAATATAGATATTTTTTCAAAAAAAAGTCGAATTTATGCTTTCCCGAAATGTGATTTTACGGCCTCTAGTAACGATGGGTGTAACAAAGTATTGGATGCCAGAAGTTCCGCACCGAAAATATAATCATCTCCACCTTTGAAATCGGTTAAAGTTCCACCTGCCTGCTGAACAATAATTACTCCTGCTGCCACATCCCAGGCATGCAAACCATATTCGTAAAAGCCTTCGTAGCGTCCACAGGCAGTGTATGCGAGATCAACCGCTGCCGAACCTAACCTGCGCAATCCCGAAGTATTCCTTGAAAACCATGTGAAAAGTTCGATATATCCGTCAAGTCTTCCATAATCCTGGTAAGGGAAACCGGTAGCCAGCAAGGTATTTTTCATTTCCTTCTGATCCGAAACATGAATTTCTTTTCCATTCAGGTATGCGCCGCCATCTTTCCATGCATAAAAACATTCGTCCAGGTTGGGTTCATAAATAACCCCGGCAACCACCTTGTCATTTTCCATTAAAGCAATGCTAACTGAATATAATGGGATATGATGCAGGAAGTTCGTTGTTCCGTCCAATGGATCAACAATCCAGTTAAAGCGTTCGCCGCGATGGGTTGCAGTTTGCTCTTCGGTGATAAAACCTGATTCGGGTACAATTTCAGCAAGCCTTTTCACAATGGCTGCTTCGGCAGTTTTGTCAACATAGCTAACAAAGTCATGAAGTCCTTTAACTTCAATATCCGATGCTTTCACTTTATTGATTTCTTCCAGGAAAAATTTGCCGGTTTCTTTGGCAAGTGCTATTACTTCAAGAGTGATGTTTTTATAGTCCATTGTTTTTTGAGATTTGAAAGGTTTGAAGAGTTTAAAGAGTTTCCCCTGTTTTCCATTAACTATTCTCTGTTAACTATTTTACATTAACTGTTTTCTATTAACTCTGCTTTTTTAGTTTTGTATTGTTTTGTATAATAAATCATTACAGCGATTCCAATAAGAATTAATCCAGCCGAAATAATTTCTGCCTGGGTAAGATTCAATCCCAGAAAATTATATCTATGATTGATCCGGATATGTTCGATGACAAATCGTTCAACTCCGTTCAAAATCATAAAAAGTACGAAAAGGACTACAGGAGCATTTATTTTCTTCCTCATCATCCATAAAACGCCAAACGAAATTAGTGAAATAATGGATTCGTAAAGCGAAGTTGGAAATACCGGTTTTTCCAGAACCATACAGTTATGACCCACGCAATTGGCCATAAGCACACCTTGATTTGCCACATTGTGCGGAAAATCATACGCCCACAGCCAATCGGGAAGCCAGGCAAGCCAATGAGGTTGTGCCATTGTGTTAATGATTCCCCAGCAACCGTCGCCCGAAAAATGACAACCTAACCTTCCTATGACATAACCTATCATAATCACAGGTGCTGAGCTGTCGATTACATGCTTCCAGTCGAGTTTTATAATTTTTACATACTGTATCAGTACAATAACCGTAACTATAAAGCCACCGTAAAAAGTTAAGCCGTTGAATGAAAACAGGCTGTGGACCGGGTCGTGCAGGAAACTTCCGAAATTATCAAAAATATCGAATAGTTTAGAGCCAACCAGAGCAGAAACAATGGCCACAATTAATAAATTCCAGGTGTTCTGATGAGGATGTATGATTTCTTCGTACTCATCATGTGTGTTGTTTTTTATTTTACCAAGAGTATAGAAATGATAAGCAAATGATATAATCGCTATAACCAGCAAGGCAACCAGACTTCCTTTACCCGAAAGAATATACTGTTGTGGATTTGATGCAAACTCTTGATACTGAAAGATAATCCCGAAAAATTTCCATCCGATAACGGATGACAGAATTATTCCGGGAATGATTTCAAACAGGCTGGTCGGCTTGTTGGGATAAACTATTCGTTTTCGTACATGAAGTAATCCTTCCTTTTCCTTGCGTTTTAATTCGCTCCGAAGCACAAATCCGCCAACCAGAAATGCTAACGCCAGAAAAAAACCATATGTCTGTATCGGCAGATCAATCTGGCATCCAAACAGATAGTTTAAAAGATCGGATAGCTTAGGGAACATTTGAAGTGAGGGGTTAGGTGTTGGGGGTTGGGATTTAGGGGTTGGGATTTAGGGGTTGGGGATGCAGAATTGTAGATTTCGGATTTTGGACTGCGGATTGCGGATATGGGTTGAAATCCTGGAACTTTGAAACTCTGCACTTCGGCTTCGCTCAGCGGCCTGTAACTCTGTAATCCTGTAACTTTAATTCAACCTGAAATTAAAATCAGAACTCAACACTACAAGTGTCATCATCATTTACCCCGGTTATTTTTACTTTTAGGATATGGTTAATCAGTTCAGCATCATAAAGTGTCCTCACTTTGACATAATTGCCGGTAAAGCCGTGCATAAAGCCATTGATATTATCCGATTCCCATAATATTTCGGCTGTTTTCCCGATTTGTTGAGAATAAAAACATTTCTTTTTCGTTTCCGAAAGCTCATGAAGCAGTTTGCTGCGGCGGCGTTTTTCCCGTTCATCCACTTTGCCTTCCATTTGAAGTGCTTTTGTACCGGGCCGCTCGGAATACGTGAATACATGCAGGTAAGTTACATCAAGATTTTTTATAAATTCATATGCATCGTCAAAGTCTTCGTTGGTTTCACCGGGAAATCCTACAATAACATCGGCAGCAATGCAGGCATCCGGCATCAGTTCTTTAATCCGGTTAACTCTTCCGGCGAACACCTCACGCAGGTATTTACGTTTCATAAGCTGCAGAATTTTGTCGCTGCCGCTTTGGAGCGGAATATGAAAATGAGGTAGCAGTTTTTCGGAAGTCGAAACCATTTCGATGATTTCGTTAGTAAGTAATTCGGGCTCTATGGATGATATCCTGATCCGTTCAATTCCATCAAGAATGGCAAGCTGACGGAGCAATTCTAGAAATGATTCATCATTTTGCTGACCAAAATCACCTATGTTCACTCCGGTGAGGATGATTTCTTTTATTTCGGTGGCTGCAATTTCGTGGGCAACTTTCATTGTATTTGCAACGCTTTCGCTGCGGCTGCGGCCACGCATATATGGGATGCTACAATAGGTGCAGAAATAATCGCAACCGTCCTGAACCTTGAAAAACGAACGGGTGCGGTCGCCCATGGAGTACGATGGGATAAACTCTTTGGTTTTACTTATTTCCGAAACATACGATTCGTGATGACCGTAAGCATGGTTTTCATCGCTCTGGCTACTAATCACCTCGCCGAGTTTGAATTTGTCAGCATTACCAAACACCCAACTAACACCTTCCATTTTGCTGAACATTTCAGGATTTGCCTGAACGGCGCAGCCAATTACAGCCACCTGTGCAGCGGGATTACGTTTGTGAGCCTGCTTTACAGCCGTTTTGCATTTTTTCTCAGCAATGGATGTAACCGAACATGTATGAACCACATAAAAATCGGCTTGCTCATCAAAATCAACCACTTCAAAATCATCAATGTCAAATTGCCTCGAAATGGTACTTGTTTCTGAAAAATTAAGTTTACAGCCTAAAGTATGAAATGCTATGCGCTTTTTGGAAGTCATGGGGCAAAGGTAAGGATTTCGGATTTCGGACGCTGAAAAAGGGATTTCGGAATTTATAACTTATTTATTCATTATTCGTTATTCACTATTCATGCCAATCAAGGGTTAAATCTTGTTCAATATTTTCGCAAAGCACTGAAAGGGTTACACTTAAATAACCGTGAGTGCAACCCACGGTTGACAATGACAGGATAGCGTCAGCCCCGACGGGGTTGAATTATGCATAATTCTGTTCAACCACTTCGTGGCTGATCTCGCTAAGTCATTCAATAACCGTGGGTTGCACCCACGGTTATTGATGTTTAGCCACTTCTTGGCTATATCACCCAACCCTTGATTCGCATTATTCACTATTCACTATTCGTTATTCACTATTCACTCTTTTTCTCCCTCCACTGACTATATTGCTGCAACAAAATCCCTGAAACTATAATTACCAGTCCTGCAACGGTCGAAACTAGTATTTTCTCACCTACAAAAATGGAAACCAGGATCAACGATATAAACGGAGATATAAAAACAAGGTTCGAAATACGAGCCGTATTGGGTGATCGGTCAAGTGCTTTGAGCCATAAAACGAAAGTGAGACCCATTTCAAAAATTCCGATATATATTCCGCCTGTGAATCCCTGCCAGGGTGGAATTACAAGTTTGCCGGTAATGATACAGTAAATAAGAATATAGGCGAATCCGAACATGAAATTAAGAAACATTTTGGGGATAGCTTCACGGCTGTCTTTCATGTTGAGTATCCAGAACGAGGCCCAGAACAATGCACTGCCCACTGCCATTGCCACACCGACTGGATCTGAGAAATGCATATTACCGGGGTTTCCATGAGTCGCGATAATAATGGTACCGGCAAAACTCACAAGGATAGCTATGATACTCATGAATGTAATGTGCTGTTTTAGAAAAATAACAGAAAAAATGACCAGCATCAACGGCCAGATGTAATTTAACGCAACTCCTTCCTGTGCCGGGATGCGGCGGTATGCCTCAAAAAGTACCAGGTAGTAGAGCAAGGGATTAAACATCCCCATGGCCGCTGAATTACTCCATTGCCGGGCTGTTACTTGTTTGAAGCTGAATACAATTCCCGAAGCCCACATCTGAATGCCCAGAAAAGCAAAAGCGGTAAATGAGGCAATCAGCAACAGCATAGCCGGGCTTGTATATCCGAGCGTTAGCTTAAAGGCCGAGCCCATGGTGGACCAGAATAATATAGAAATGAAAGCCAGCGTATAGGCTCCGGTTTTCTTAGCTTGCATGCGAAAGGATTAATTGCTGTAAAAGTACATCAAAAGTTTGCATTCGGAAATTCAAATATCAGATGTAAATATGTATTAATTTTTGTGAATGTAATTATCTTATTTACAGAATATTAAGATTGTAATTATATTTTGTGAAAAACTTGCACAGCAAGTTTAAGTTAGTAATTTTGCCGCTTCATTTTCAGTCTCCGTTAAGGGTTTTTTGTTTCAGGATTGTATAGCATATTAGTCAGAAATATTTAGGGCTTTAGTGGTCTTAACCTGAAAATTGAAGTTATAAAAAGTATAAAATAAGCTTATGAAAAAATTAGCAGTAGTAGCTTTTGGCGGAAACGCTCTTCTCCGCGGCGATCAGTTGGGAACAATCGAAGAGCAGGAGAAGAATGCGTTGGACACATGCGAACGTCTCCTTACCCTTATCAACAGGGACTATAATGTGGTTTTAACGCACGGAAACGGCCCGCAGGTCGGCAATATTTTACTGGCCAATGCGGCAGGTAACCAGGTTTATAACCTTCCCGAAATGCCACTCGATATCTGCGTTGCCTATTCGCAGGGATTTATCGGTTATATCCTGGAACAGCAAATGCGCAATGTGCTTCGCGCACACGACCTCGACCGCGATGTTATTACTATCATTACTCAGGTTCTGGTTGATCGCGATGATGTTGCTTTTGAAAATCCAACCAAACCAATTGGCCCGTATTACACCAAAGAAGTTGCTGATCGTACTACTGCCGAAAACGGGAGTATATTTAAAGAAGATCCACGCGGACGCGGATGGCGCAAAGTTGTGGCTTCACCTAAACCCCTGGTAATAAGCAACCAACGTTCCATAGAGCGGATTGCCCGCGACGGACAGATTGTGATTGCAGTTGGCGGTGGCGGGATTCCTGCCTTTTATGTTGCCGAAAATAAACTCCAGGGTATTGATGCCGTAATTGATAAAGATCTGGCTTCGGCCCTGCTTGGCGGAAATATTAATGCCGATAAGCTTTTTATCCTTACTGATGTTCCTAAAGTTTGTATCAACTACAATACGCCGCAGGAAAAATCCCTGGATCGGATGAGTGTGAAACAGGCTAAGCAATACCTTGCCGAAGGTCATTTTGCCGAGGGCAGTATGGCACCAAAAATCCGCGCTGCCATTCACTTTGTGAAACACACCAGCCGCGATGCCATTATCACTTCTGCCGGATTACTTGGCGTGGATAACGGCGGAACGAGGATTTCGATTGTATAACTAAGTAAAATGATTTTATTTACGATTTACGAGGTACGAGGTACGATTGGGGGAGTTCTTTCAGGAAATTCGTAATTCGTATTTCGTATTTCGTAATTCGTAAATCGTACATCGTAAATTTGTATCTAATAAAGTAAATCTAGATTCCCTAATCCCCAACCCCTAAATCCCAAAACCTAACATACATGGCATTCAATCTTAAAAATCGTCATTTTCTGAAAGAACTTGATTTTACTCCGCAGGAGATAAAGTTCTTTCTCGATCTTGCTATCGAACTCAAAAAGTCGAAATATGCTGGTACCGAGCAACAGCGTTTAAAAGGCAAAAACATTGCCTTGATTTTCGAAAAAGACTCCACCCGTACGCGTTGTGCCTTCGAAGTTGCAGCGCTTGACCAGGGAGCACATGTTACCTATCTTGGCCCATCTGGTTCCCAGATCGGTAAAAAGGAATCCATGAAAGATACAGCCCGCGTTTTAGGACGTATGTTTGATGGTATTGAGTATCGCGGTTATGCCCAGACAACAGTTGAAGATCTGGCAAATTATTCGGGGGTGCCTGTTTGGAATGGTTTAACCAACGAATTCCATCCTACGCAAATGCTTGCCGATTTTATGACAATGATGGAGCATACAGACAAGCCATTGAATAAAGTTGCATTTGCATTCCTCGGGGATGCCAAGAACAATGTTGGTAATTCGCTGATGGCCGGTGCTGCTAAAATGGGTATGGATTTCCGTGCTGTGGCTCCCAAAAGCTGCCAGCCCGATGCTGATCTTGTTGCTCAGTGTAAAGAAATTGCTAAGGAAACAGGTGCTAAAATAACCATAACCGATAACGTGGAAGAAGGCGTTAAAGGTTGCGATTTCCTTTACACCGACGTATGGGTAAGCATGGGCGAACCTGCCGAAGTGTGGGCTGAGCGTATCAAATTACTTAAGCCTTACCAGGTAAATATGGAAGTGGTTAAAAAAACCGGCAATCCAAATGTGAAATTTCTGCATTGTCTGCCTGCATTCCATAACCGCGAAACCACAGTAGGGGAGGATATATTCCAGAAATTCGGACTCGATGGACTTGAAGTTACCGACGATGTTTTCGAATCAAAAATGTCAATTGTTTTTGACGAAGCTGAAAACCGCCTTCATACGATTAAAGCGGTGATGGTTGCAACGCTGGGGAGTTAATATCAGTTAAAAGTTAATGGAAAATAGTTAACAGGAAGTAGTTAACGGAAAGTGGTTAAAAGAAAAATAGTTAACGGAAAATAGTTAACAAACATCGCAAATTAAAAAAGGCTGCCTTTGGGTGGCCTTTTTTATGATATTTGCATTTAATATAGCCCAATATGGTATTATCTGATTTTGTAAGCAAAAAATTCAGGTTCTGGTCGTTTATTTCGATGGTGCTGCTGGTATTTGTGCACGGTTACAACCTGGATATCCGCTACATGCAACCCTGGACCATTCCCGGACAATCAATGACATTCACAGCCTTTACCGAATATTTTCTGGCAAACGGTATTTTTCGATTCAGAATACCGATGCTATTTATTATTTCAGGCTTCCTGTATGCCATGCATGATCAGAAACCTTATAAACAAAGAACTAACAAACGGTTACGCACTTTACTTGCTCCTTACCTGATCTGGAGCGCAATTGGCTTGATTTTTACTTTCCTTCTTGAAACATTCCCGGTTGGACGAGAACTTGTTGCAGGTTCACATATCGTTCAAATTGATGATACCCGCCAGTTATTGCATGACTACAAATGGTACGAGCTTGTTTTTCGTTGGATTATTTTACCTGTACCTTATCAGTTATGGTTTATCAGGGTACTACTAATCTACAATATTGCCTATCCTGCTATTCGCTGGTGTGTTTTGCATCCGGTTGGCCGTTGGATATTCTTTTCAGTAGCTTTCCTGATGTGGCTGGGAACCATGGGATTTGTACTTTTTGAAGGAGAAGGTTTGCTCTTCTTTTCACTTGGTGTTTGGATACAGAAAACGGATTTTAATATTGATTCACCTGTACGATGGTTCCGTCCGCTTTGGTGGGGAGTTGCATTTGTAATGCTGGCTGCTTTAAAAACTGTATTGGCTTTTCAGGGGCAATCTTTTCTCGGCAATGCCATTTATCCGGTACTTACCATTCTTCACAAATCTGTTATACTTAGCGGACTTATTGCCTGCTGGTTTGGCCTTGATCCTTTGGTCCGCTGGTGTATGGAAAAACGATGGTTTGTCTGGCTCAGCGCTTTTGCATTTATTATTTATGCCATGCATGCTCCTCTGGTGGCTTATCTGATCAATCCAGCACTGGTAATATTGGGACCATTGCCGGGAACGCACATACTGGCTTTTATTTTGTTGCCTCTGACTATTATTGCATTTTCAATCGGTACGGGTGCATTGATGCGAAGGATAAGTCCAAAAGTTTATGGGCTGCTTACGGGGGGAAGAGGTTTGAAATAATTATGCAAACAACAGAATATAACCATAGCGGCACACTTTGGAGTGTTTACCCGTAAGACATCACCAAAACTCAAGGCGAAGTAAATCAATCGAATGCAAATGTTTTAGAGATATTGGTGAGTTACAAAATCAGCAAACCTTACTTTTTTATCACCCTTAATGTCGCTTTTTTATCGTCGGAGGTAATGCTCATAAAATATATGCCTGACTTGCACTCGTTTAAATTGATTTCCAGGGTTTGCGCTTTAGCATACTGCGATTGCTTAATTTGTCTCCCATTCGCATCAAACACATTTATATTGATTTCCTTGTATTTAGCGCCCAGATCAACATGAATTAATCCATCAGTCGGATTTGGATAAAAGCTGATGTTTTTTTCAAAGGTGTTATCCATAATACCGACGGTGGTAATATTTTGAATGGAATCGGTAGTTACCAAACTCCAAATTCCCATGGCATCTTTAAACTGGAAGTTAATGGCGTGCTCTCCTCTTGTTACTTGAGTTAAAGTGATATTATCAATCAAATTAAACTGTTGAACAGCGGTGCTTAACATTACGTTTGTCGCCTTCTCAAAATCATCGTCAACCCAATAGCGATAAGCTGTAATTAAATTATTGGCAACTGTTTGCGATGGGATTTTGTAAAAAAACTGGCTGAGGATGCTGCCCCACTGTTTTGCATTATCTTTAAACCGGATGTTAAAGGTATGGATGCCATTGCTGAGTTCCAGCACGTTAATAAGTTGGTTAACTGACACTTGTTGCTGGGCAGTAGTGCTAACAGAA
>JBBSDG010000124.1:0-10854 GCA_038249635.1 Bacteroidales bacterium
ACAGCCTTTACTTTAGCATCCACCAATGCTGAAATATGCAGGATTTTGGAACCTGTTTTTGATGATACCAATATTTTTATCGATACAACGTCTGACCTTCTCGGTGTCGAAATCATCAGCATCCTGAAAAATATTTACGCTATCCTGATCGGGATTGTGGATGCCCATTTTAATTCGCCTATCCTAAGGTTTATGATGTTTACCAGGGCTTTTAACGAAATGCGGAAAATACTGATCCATTTCGGCGGCCACGAGGAAACCATGTTCCATTACTGTGGCATAGGTGATTTCGGACTCACCGCCTTAAACGACCTTAGCCGTAATCGTACTTTGGGATTATTGATCGGGAAAGGCTTTTTTAACGAAGGAATTCCTAATAAAGTAGTACTCGAAGGCAGAATCGCAATGAGCATCATCCTCAACAAATTGATTGAAAGCAATATGCCTGAAACCGGATATCATATGATGCTGCAACTCGATAAAGTTTTTACTCGGGATACTGATATAGCCGGTTTTGTAAATAAGATGATTAATGAGCGATATTAGAAATTGATTCCTGACTGTTTTAAGGAGAATTACATCGCATTCAATATCCTGGCAATCTCACCCGTAAGCTCTTTCCTCGAATATTTTAGTCTGTTACCGGTATTGCTCTCAAGCCTTTTTTCGGTAAACTTGTTAAAATAGTCTGCCAGTATGTGGTTCATGCCGGTTTCATTTTGGTAGCCTGCTGTTTGTCCTGCATTTGAATCTTTCAGGATTGCGGCAGCATCACCATCTTCCGGGCCTATGCTTAGGATTGGCCTACCTGAACCCAGGTATTCAAAAATCTTTCCGGTAAGTATTCCTTTGGCATTCGGCGTATTATTGATAAGTAGTAAAAGCACCTGGGATTTCTGAATTTCATGCATTACCTCCCGGTGCGGCATATATTCTATGAGAGAGAGATAGGGAGTTAAGCCGTTATTTTCCAGGCTTTTTAATACCGCTATATCAACTTTTCCTACAAGCTTTATTTGTAAATAACCGGCAAAATAAGGATTGTTCGCTATCATTTCTGAAAGTACTTTCCAAAGCCCTACCGGGTTGCGCGAAGCATTGATACTTCCAACATGAGAAATTGAAAATTTTAAATCCAGCTGATCTGCTGGCAGTGGACTGATATCCTCTTCGTCATAACCATTTGTTACCAGTTTATAATCCCGGCTTACAATCTGATTGAACTCACTTGCCATATCCTTACTAACCACGGTAATGGCAGTGGCTGATTCAAGTACTTTTTTCTCAAGTTTATGATGAAGTCTGTCAGCAAATGATGAGAGTTTAAGCTGATGGTAAAAATCAATTCCGGTCCAGGGATCGCGGAAATCGGCAAGCCAGGGAATATTCAGTTTTTTGTGAATATTTAATGCAATCAGGTGCATCGAATGTGGCGGACCTGTCGAAACTATCGCATCAACCGGATTATCCTTCAGATACTTTATTAAGAATTTTGATGAGGGCTTTATCCAGAACTTGCGTGCATCGGGAATAAAAAAGTTGCCTCTGAGCCATATGGCAAATCCTTCGGTCAGACCAGGTTTTTCTTTTTCCTGTAGGAATCCTGCATTTACTTTTTCGCTGGGCTTCATGCCCACAAATCGCTTATATGCCGTGTAAGGCTCCGTTATCGGCCTTTTTATGATTTTAATTCCTTCGGGAATATCACTTTCAAGCGAAGTATCGATGGCAGGTGCTTCCGGGTTTTCGGGAGTATAAATAACCGGCTCCCAGCCAAAGTCGCGCAGGTATTTGCTGAACTTAAGCCATCGTTGCACACCGGCACCTCCGCTTGGAGGCCAGTAATACGTGATTATTAACACTTTGCGTTTGCCCGTAGAGCTCATGGCACAGGCATTAATCCTTTTTGGGTGCAGTTTTCCGTATCTGCTGAATCATAAAACCAATGGTTCCTAAAGCCAGCAGAACCAGAAGTATTGATGAAGCCAGTGATATTTTTTCACCGGTTTTATAAACGACAGGCTCAAATTTGAATTCAATGGTGTGCACTCCGGCAGGAACTATCATGGCACGAAGTACATAGTTAGCCCTGAAGTAAGGTGCCTGCTTGCCATCGATATAGGCATTCCATCCTTTGTCGTAATATATTTCCGAGAAAACAGCCAACTGCTCTTTGCTGGTTTGCGATTTGTAAGTGAGGTGATTAGGCTTGTAATCAGTAAGAACGATTGTGGCCAGGGAATCTTTGCTGATAAAGTGACCGGTAACCTGGCTTGCAAAGCGTTTATCATAAATTGCTGTTTCGTAGGGAACGAAATCGGTAAGCGCGTTAATTTCCTCATCGGCATTATTTACCATATGTGCATTATTTACAAACCATGCATTTCCCATTGCTTGCATATTGATCTGCATCTGCGGCTGCCCGCCTTTTTCGTCAGGAACAATAAAGTATTTGGTATTAAGCATATTGTAAACATTCATATTGCCTTTTGAAAGGTGATGGTCAATCAACTCCTGATAGCGGCGTAATTTAGCACCATGGTATCCGCCAAGCGACTTGTGAAAATAGGAAGTGCTGGCATCAGCAAAAGGATTTCCGACCGACTGATTAAATACCCTGAAATTAGGATCTTTGTCTTTCATGATGATCTGGTCGGCTGCAGATGGCTCAAACGGAATTGCTGCAACGCTTTTGCGAACAAAACTATCGTTATTCAGGTACCGGCGGTTTACCGACCACATATCAACAAGGATAAGCAGTATCAGAACACTGAAAAATACCGGTTTTTTTATCTTTTGATTGATCATTGCCCAGATAGCGGCTCCGGCAAGCACTATAAATGCCAGCGATCTGAAAGCATCTGAACTTAAAATAGCAGCCCGATCCTCGCGGATGGCGGCCATCAGCCAATCGGGAAAATAGGATTTGTATTGCTCATCGGACGGTGAAACGAAATCGAAGAAAGCGCTTCCGGCAACGGCAAAAATAAGGCATATCCCACCTGCAATTCCCAACGAATAGTAAAGGTATTTCAGTAGTTTTTTCTTATCAATTTCGCCTGAAAAAACTTTCTGTAAGCCTAATATCGCCAGAAGCGGAATACAAAACTCAGCCATTACGAGGGTCATTGAAACTGCCCTGAACTTATTATAACCCGGTACATAATGAAGGAAGAAATCGGTAAAAGGCATAAAGTTTTTACCCCATGCAAGTAAAATAGAGAGAACCGTTGCTGCCAGCAGCCACCATCTATATTTATCCTCAACTACAAATAAAGCAAATATAAACAGGAATATGATTATGGCTCCAATATAAACCGGACCGGCTACTCCTGGTTGTGTTCCCCAGTATAATGGTAATGCTTTAATTACCTTACTTGCCTGGTTTTCATCTATATTATTTGCCCTGAGTGCTTTATACGAATTTGATGTTTCCGGAAGTGCGCCTTGTGACGAGCCTCCGTTAAAGTTAGGAATCAGCATGGTAAAGGTTTCCATTTTGCCATAGCTCCAGCCCGTTGCGTAGTCTTTATCTAAACCGCTTGTACGATTTGATTTTTCTGTTGTTAATTCAGTTTTTCCCCTTATGGTTTCCTTTCCGTACTCGTAAGTTGCCCATAAAGTGGTTATATTTGTTGCTATAGCAAACAGGGAAGCAATTACCAACACTCCTGTTGCTTTTGCGAAAACATCCATTTTCTTTTGCCTGATGCTGATTACCAGTTCAGTGATAACATAAATGCCTGCAACAAGCATAAGGTAATAGGTAATCTGAATATGGTTTGTGAACAGTTCGAGCGAAAGAGCAATAGCCGCGAATATTCCTCCAATCAGATACCTGCCCCGGTAAGTAAGTATGATTCCGGCAATTACGGGTGCCATATATCCGATCGCATGAGCTTTGCTGTTATGTCCGGCTTCGAAAATAATAAAGAGATACGATGAAAAAGCGAAGGCAATAGCCCCGGCAATTGCCAGCCACTTATCCACTTTTAAAACAAGGAGCAATATGAAGAATCCTATCATGTAAAGAAAAACCATTCCTGCAGGTTGGGGAAGATACAATTGCAGCAGTTGATCCAGGTAGCGTAGCACGTTACCTTTGTATTGAACGGATATCTGGTATGCCGGCATTCCACCAAACATGCTGTTGGTCCACAAAGCCTCTTCCCCTGTTTTATCGCGGAAGTCCGAAATTTCTTTCGACATGCCCTTGAATTGGGTAATATCCGACTGTTTCAGTTTTTTGCCTTCGAGTAGCGGGCTGAAATAGGTCATTGTAATAACAACAAATATTGCGATTGCTGCAAGATAGGGGAGAACCTGTTTGTAATTGATTTGCTTCATGCGAAAAGAACTTAAGTGTTGGTATTATTTAAATTGTTGCGCGGGTTATTTTATTTCTTCATAATCTACATAGTCGGCATCGTCGGCATTATTTGTTTTGTTTTTATCCTTTTCCACGTAAGTAATGGAAACTTCACCTTCTTTTTTGATTTTCTGCTCCTGCTGGCTGTTTTGATTCTGTCCGTTAAACTGTTTCTGAAAATCATTAACATACTTGCGCATCATGTTTGGAACAACGTATCGCATGATAAAGGAAAAAACTGCGTAAATCAATAAAACTATCAGTATCAGTCGCATAATCTGCTTGCTGTGTCTTTGTATATAACAGAATTCATTGGTAATTAAAAGGAGGGCTAAATTACTGTTTTTTCCTGAATAGGAAGCAGGTAAGGCTGCTATATCTGTAATTTTAAAGTCGCAATAAAAAGAAAAATTAATTAAAAGGAAATATTGCTTGTTTTAACAGGAATAATTGCCTACTTTTGTCGATGTTAAATAGAAAGTATATGGATAAGAAAAAATTAATTGCGGAAGACCCTTCTGTTTTATATGGAGTTCCAGGGCAATTATCTGACAGTGACATATTGACTTTCCTTCAAACAAAAGATGTTAACTGGAAGTATATCAATATGATTAAAGAACTTACCGGCTTTAATGATGATGTTATTTCTGAATGGCTTAATATCAGTGTGAGAACATTCAGGACTTACAGGCAACCTGATATTAAATTCAAGGAAAATATCAAAGAGCACATTCTGCTTTTACTTTCCTTAATCAAACATGGAATTAAGGTTTTTGGGTCTTCTAATGAATTTGATAAATGGTTAAATGCAGGAAATTTCTATTTTGATAGTAAATCGCCCAATTTCTATTTAAATACTGTGTCCGGAATCCGCTTTGTTAACGACAGACTATCAGCTATGGAATATGGCGATAATGTATAGGACTGATTATGGAAGTTTTCAGGATTTGCAGGGAAATATATTCAGACAGGATAACTGCTTCAGGTATTGCCAACAGGTGGAATTTGCGGGGGCAATTCGTGGTTTATGCAGGAGCTTCCCGATCCTTATCAACTCTTGAATTGGTTGTTCACAGGAATTCAATTATTTCCGGAACAGCTTATAAGGTCATGGTAATTTCAATTCCGGATGATGAAAGTAAGGTAAGTCAAATCCCGATAAACGAACTGCCTGCGAATTGGCGAACAATGGAAGCTATTGCTGCTCTTCAGCAAATCGGGGCAAAATGGTACAATGATCAAAAAACTTTACTTTTGAAAGTGCCCTCAGTTATAATTCCTTATGAATATAATTATGTTATTAATACAGAACATTCTGATTTTAAGAAGGATGTTGTGCTGGCACGGATTGAAGATTATTATTGGGACAACAGGTTGATGTGAAAAACAGTTTGTGGTACATTAATATAATGTGCCTGTAAGTTCAATCTGTATTCCGGATTTTAGCAGGTCTTTTTTTAGTGTGCTATAAGTTTTTCGATTCGAGTAATGTGCTCTGATTGAAAATATTGCGACTTCCATAAAAAGAAAAGGAGGCAGGCTTGGAAGCCTCCTCCGGAATGCATTTACACAAAATATGCTGTAAGCGAAAGTAACAGCAATGGCAGAAAAAGAATTACTTTCCTTCGTCGGAAGTAGTTAATTTTTTGCGTCCACGAGCTCTGCGGGCAGCTAAAACCCTGCGGCCGTTAACTGTTGACATTCTAAGTCTGAATCCGTGTTTATTTTTTCTTTTCCTTACTGATGGCTGGAAAGTCCTCTTCATGATTGGTAGTTTTTAGGGGTGCAAAGGTAGGAAATGTATCCAAATATCCAAATGGTTTGTAAAAAAAATCCTTACCCGCTAGGTTTTTTTGCAGAAAGTAAGGATTTTTTTGTGATTACAAAAGCTTCAGCTTATTTCGAAGGTGCATCTTTCAGCGTGTTAATCAGGTAGTTCCAGAATTTTTCGACCGAAGCAATATGTACTTTTTCGTCGGGCGAATGTGGGTAACGAATCGTTGGCCCAAAGGAAATCATATCCCAGTTAGGATAAACTCCGCCTAATAAACCGCATTCCAGACCGGCATGTATGGCTTTTATCTCCGGAATACGGCCATATAATTTCTGATAAACGTCCTGCATAGTGATCAGGATAGCCGATTTCATATTCGGTTTCCAGCCAGGGTATGTTCCATCGAGAACAACATCAGCTCCGGCAAGTTCGAAAACGTCTTTTATCATCCCGCCAAGGTCTTCCTGCGACGAATCAACAGAGCTACGCAGCAAACACTGCACTAATATTTTACCATCAACAATTTTAACACTTGCCAGGTTAGTTGATGTTTCAACAAGCCCTTTCATATCGTCG
Source organism: Bacteroidales bacterium (assembly GCA_038249635.1). Taxonomy (GTDB): domain Bacteria; phylum Bacteroidota; class Bacteroidia; order Bacteroidales; family UBA4417; genus UBA4417. The sequence continues at coordinate 6,720 of JBBSDG010000124.1, forward strand.
CTCATGCGCATTACTCCATTCGGGCAAGCGTTTATGGCTTTCATTACTTTATCAAGCGAAGCAGCATCAATTACGGTATTGGGTGTTGATGTAGCAGAAATGGTGAATTTTAAATCAGGTTCAGTTGCTGAAAGTTCGCTTCGGTAAAGTTTTTCAAATTTGGCAACACATTTTACCAGGTCATCGGCTTTTGAAGGAGGAACAGTAACAACTGCAAAGGATTCGCGTGGAATTGCATTACGCAGACTGCCACCTTCGATTGTGGCAAGCCTCAGATTATGTTCAACCACGGCATGCTGTAAAAAGCGGTTCATCAGTTTGTTGCTGTTGCCGCGTTGTAGTATGATTTCCAGTCCTGAGTGGCCGCCTTTTAAACCGGTAATAGCCAGTTTGAAAGAAGCAACTCCCTGGTTAACTTTTTCTTCAGTATAGCTGAAAGTGGCATTTGCATTGGTGCCACCTGCACAGCCCACATACAATTCACCTTCGTCTTCCGAATCAAGGTTTAACAAAATGTCTCCTTTTAAAACTCCTGATTTAAGGCCAAAAGCTCCGGTCATGCCGGTTTCTTCGTCGCAGGTAAACAATGCTTCAACCGGCCCATGAACCAGGTCGGTTGCTGCCAGAACTGCCATGGCAGCAGCTACGCCCATGCCGTTGTCAGCGCCAAGGGTTGTGCCATTGGCGGTAACCCAGTCGCCATCAACGTAAGCTTCGATCGGATCTTTGGCAAAATCATGATCCTTATCGCTGTTTTTCTGCGGAACCATATCCAAGTGGGTCTGTAGAACGATACCTTTGCGGTTTTCCATCCCCGGAGTTGCCGGTTTGCGGATTATGATGTTACCAACTTCGTCCTTTATGGTTTCCAGACCGAGTTTCTTGCCAAAATCAAACATAAATGCCTGAATACGGTCTTCGTGGTGCGAAGGACGTGGGATTTGAGTAAGACTGTAAAAATTTTTCCACACTGCGGTGGGTTCCAGTTTAAAGATTTCTTTATTCATATTATTTTGGGGTTATGATTTTATATTAATTGATTGAAATGTTTAATTGTTAAAGTGTTACAGCGTTCAGTTATATATCAATTATTTGACTATTGATGACCACTGGATGACAATCGTTTGACCATTGAATGACTATTGAATGACTATCTTTAACCTTTTTCTGGTAACTTTTACCTCATCCTTTAAACATCCAAAAGTACTTAAAAAACAAGGCAAGGAGTATGGACTTTAAATTGATATGTTAAATCTTGTGAAATTTTACAAACAGACATGCACTACCTTTTTCGTTACGAAAAATTCCTCAGTAAAATAATCACTCAAATTATAAATATGGTGTTTATTCTTCAATGGAGATAGTTCTGCTTGCAGGTCCCCGCCTTTCAGATAAAGTATGCCGTTTTTAAAGGTATGCCTGCTTTCCTTTTTGATTTTCGTCTCAATCCATTTTATAAAATCTGGAAGAGTAGTAACAGCGCGGCTTACCACGAAATCAAATTTCCTTTTTACATCTTCCGCCCTTGCCTGAATGGCTTCAACGTTACCAATTCCTGCCGCCTGAGCCACTTCCTGAACCACTTTAATTTTCTTGCCTATAGAATCAACCAGCAGGAATTGGGTTTCGGGGAATAAAATAGCTAACGGGATTCCCGGAAACCCTCCTCCCGTTCCCACATCCATCACTTGCGCTCCGGGCCGAAACTGCATCACTTTTGTAATTCCCAGTGAATGTAAAACATGCCGCTCGTAAAAATGTTCCATATCCTTTCGGGAAATTACATTTATACGGCTGTTCCATTCGAGATAAAGGCTTTCTAATTGCCTGAATTTATGAGATTGGTCCGCAGTGAGATCAGGGAAATATTTTTGGATAAGTTCCATTCGAAATAAATAAGCAACCGCAAAAATAGGATTCTTAATTCAATTGTTCAAATGTTCAATTGATCAAATATTCAATTGTTCACAAGATAAATTGCTCAATTTTGAAATTCTCAAATTCTCAAATTATCGAATTGTCGAATTGTCGAATTCTTAAATTGTCGAATTCTCAAATATTCAAATATTTCTGTTCATTCTCTTATTTTTCCCACCTTTGCATAATGAGCATGCAATTTCCTTTAATAACTGTACTTGGGCCCACTGCGGTGGGTAAAACCACCTTTGCAAGTCACCTTGCTTTGGTGTTAAATGCCGAAATCATCAGTGCTGATTCACGGCAGGTTTTCAGGGGAATGGATATAGGAACGGGAAAAGACCTCGCTGATTACAATAGTGACAATGAGGTAATTCCTTCACATTTAATTGATATTGCTGAGCCGGGTACCGAATATAATGTATTTCAGTTCCAAAGGGATTTTCGGAATGTATATTCTTCAATTATTACCAGAGGTAAAACGCCTTTGTTATGTGGCGGAACTGGGATGTATCTCGAATCTGTTTTACTGGGTTACGATCTCGTTGAAGTTCCTTTAAATGTAAAGCTGAGAAAGCAGTTGAATGAACTTTCAAATGATGAATTGATTACAAAAATTTCCTCTTCCCGCTCATTGCATAATACTACCGACATCCTGGACCGGGAGCGGTTGATCAGGGCTGTTGAAATTGAGTCTTTTAAGCTTCAAAATAAAAGTGATGAGGTTGAAACTGATTTCAGTCAAACCCCGGTTTTGGGAATCTGTTTCGACCGAAAGAACTTACGCGAACGCATAACATACAGGCTCAATCAACGACTGAATGAAGGAATGATAGAAGAAGTTCAGCATTTGCTTTCCAGAGGAATAAGTAAGGAACAACTGATGTTTTATGGCCTCGAATACAGATTTATAACCATGTATCTTTCCGGCGAACTGGATTACAATCAGATGGTTATAATTCTGAATACTGCAATTCACCAGTTTGCCAAGCGGCAAATGACCTGGTTCAGAAGAATGGAGAAAAAAGGAATAAAGATTTTCTGGCTTCAAGGAGAAGATGGATTGCGCACGAATGTTGGTAAAGCAACTAATTATTTAAACAGTTTCGGCAAAGAGAACTGATGGACTGTTGGATTTTGCGATAAATTTTAAGAATAGCTAAACAATTTTATACTCTTTGCGTTTATCTGTTTAAGGCTTTTTAAAATACATTAAACACAATTTTGAGTATGAACTTAAAATCAATTCTAATTCTTGCTTTACTTTGCTTTTCAGTGGGTGTGTTTGCACAAACAGGATCTATTAAAGGGAGGGTATATAATATAAAAAACAATGATCCACTGCCTTTTACAAATATTATTATCAGTGGAACTACTATAGGTTCAACCAGCGATTTTGACGGTAATTTTATATTTACCGGCTTAAATCCGGGATATGTAAAACTTGAAGCATCATCCATCGGTTTTGAAAAAATAATGACAGAAGAAATTCTCGTAACAAATTCGAAAGTGGCTTCTTTGGATATTTCCATGAAAGAGATTGGAGTGCAGTTAGGTGGCGTTGAAATTACGGCTGCGGTCTTTAAACGTGTTGAGGAAAGCCCTGTATCTTTGAAATCATTAGGAATTGCACAAATTGAAAAGAACCCCGGGTCAAATCGTGATATTTCCAAGGTAATTCAATCTCTGCCTGGTGTGGCCTCATCAGTTTCGTTTCGTAACGATATAATAGTAAGGGGTGGAGGGCCTTCAGAGAACAGATTTCTTTTGGATGGTATCGAAATACCAAACCTCAATCATTTTGCCACACAGGGAGCTTCCGGTGGTCCGGTTGGAATTATCAATACTGATTTCTTGCGCGATGTCGATTTCTATTCAGGGGCTTTTCCGGCAAGCAGGGGAAATTCGCTGAGTTCGGTTATTGACATGAAACTCATTGATGGAAATCCCGACCGTATGGTTTACCGGGCTACACTGGGAGCCAGCGAAACGGCATTCAGTCTTAATGGCCCGATAAGCGATAAAACAAACGTACTCTTTTCAGTAAGACGTTCATATTTGCAGTTTCTTTTTAGTGTGATAGGGTTGCCATTTCTGCCAACATTTACTGATTATACACTTAAAGTGAAAACTAAATTCGATGTTCACAACGAACTTACCATAATCAGTATTGGTGCTCTCGATAAATTTACGCTCAATACCGGACTTAAAAATCCTA
>JBBSDG010000125.1:0-10754 GCA_038249635.1 Bacteroidales bacterium
CAGGCTGTATGCAAATTTCGATCCTGTGAACCGCAATAATCCGGATGATCGCAGTCAATCCTACCGTATCCCCTCCTATTCATTGGTTGATTTGTATGCAGGTTACGATATGCGGGTAAGGCAATTCCCTGTTTCGCTGCAAATGGCTTGTCAAAATGTATTTAATAAAGAAACTATAATCCGAGGTGATGACGGTGCCGGTCACGACCTGGAAACATTCAAAGGTTTCTGGTCGCTGGGAAGGACTTTTAATATTTCGGCGAAGATTAGTTTTTAGACTTTTCAGGTGGCGCGGATTTTATCCGCGCTTTCAAATCCTAACTTACAAGGATTTCACGGTGCTTTTCCAGCTATTGCTATCGGGATACTCTGGATTATTAACCCACTTTAGCTTCTCATATAGCTTTCAAAGAAATTATCCGACTCTTATTCAGAAGTCCGTTCCATAATTTTTTTCCCTACCCAATGCCCCATTGAAAAGCATCCCTGTAAAAGGAATCCTCCGGTTGGTGCATCCCAGTCGAGCATTTCGCCTATGGCAAAGCAGTTTGGCCGTTTTTTAAATGAGAAATCCGTATTCATTTCGTTCAGATCAATTCCACCAACGGTCGAAATGGCTTCTTCAATCGGGCGAAGCGACTGTACAGGCAAAATAATTTGCTTTATGCTTTTTGCAAAAAGTTCGGGCGAAAGGAAAGTTTCTTTTGATGTAAATGCTTTTAATAATGCAATCTGAACATTGTCGAGATTAAAGATTTCAGCATAGTTCTTTGTTTTGGTTGAAGTCTTGCCTTGCACTTTCAGCAAAAGTTGTTCTTCGGTATTAAATGGCTTTAAATCCAGGACAATATCTGCAAATTCATTGGCATTCAGTGCTTTTCTGATTTCCGGAACAACCGGATAAATGGCATTTCCTTCAAGACCGTATTCTGTGATCAGGGTTTCACCCTTACTGATGACACCATTTACCGTAACCGTAATATTTTTCAAGGGTTTACCTGCATGACTGGCTTTAATACTTTCAGGCCAATCAATATGAATCCCGCAGTTCGACGACTGGAAAGGAACGGTAGGAATATCATTTTTGTCAAATATCTTTGTCCATTCACCGGTTGAACCGGTAACCGGCCATGATGCGCCTCCAAAAGCAAAAATATAATAATCGGCATGAACTGCAATCTTAGTCCGGCCGGTTTTCATAATCAAATCATGATCTTCGCCAAAAGCTGCAAAAGCATGTTTCAGATGAAATTCAACACCCTGGCCAATCAATTTTTCTTTCCATTTTTTTAAAATATCAGCCGGCGTAAGATCCTTTTCAGGAAAAATCCTGCCACTCGATCCTTTAAATGTTGGTATGTCCATTTTCAAAAGCCATTCCCTGGCGGCATCAGAATCAAAATCAACTATGGCTTCTTTCAGAAAATATTCAGGAGTATATTTCTTTGACAATTCGATTCCTTTCAATCCATTGGTAATATTAAAACCACCTTTCCCTGCTACCAGGAATTTCTGCCCAACGTTTTTCTCCTTCTCATAAATATGTACTTCGTGAAACGGGCTTAGGATATCGGCAGCCATAAGTCCGGCCGGGCCACCGCCGATAATTGCTATAATTTTTCTGGTCATGTTTCAGATTGAGGGGATTGATTGAGGACAAGGGGAAATGGGGACAAGGGGTTTGAGGGGATTGAGGGGATTGATTGGGGACAAGGGGACAGGGGGAAATGGGGACAAGGGGAAATGGGGACAAGGGGACTAGGGGATTGATAGAGAAGTTAGTTTATTCCTTGGAATTTGAATTTTAAAATTTGAGCCTTAGAACTTGGCAACCCGGCACCATGATTGTAATCCTCACGGACTATTCACTTTTAGAAGCAGATTCATTCCGTTTGGCAAAATGTTTTGAGTCGCCCCATTCGCCCAAACCAATTTCATCGCCGGCCATATGAATACGAGCTTCCAGACAATTGCGGCATTCACTGGCATCTTCATCCAGGCAGGGTTTGTCCTCGTATAAAAGATAATCTTCGCGGTATTTTACCGGCGTAAGATTTGGCATAATAATATTAGCCCCGACTTTCAGCGCTTTCTCACGGCCTTGTTTATCAATGGCCTGCATGGCTGTGGTCGCAGCAATATTTATATCTTTCATCATAATACGCAAGAGGGCGACCATTTTAAGGGAAACATCAAAACGGTCCTTCTTTGGCCATAACTGGTCCTTAAACTCATAAAGCGGCGTATCTTCATGTTCAATAAATGGTCCCATGCCAACCATATCCACATCGAGTTGTTTTAAAAACAAGAGATCGCCTGCCAGATGTTCAATGGTTTGAAAAGGCAGACCGATCATTACACCCGAACCCACATTATAGCCAATCTCCCGTAGCATTTTCAAGGCATTGATGCGGATATCGAAATCATGCTTTTTGTTATTCGGATGTATTTTATAATAGAGTTCGCGATCCGAGGTTTCGATCCGTATCAGATAACGGTGGGCACCGTTGGCATACCATTCGCGGTAAGTCCTTTCTGTCTGTTCACCCATGGATAAAGTAATTCCAAGCTTTCCGCCGGATAATTCCTTGATTTTTTTAAGCAGATCCGATACTGTTTCAATGAACTCTTCATCGCAACGCTCACCTGATTGAAGCACCACGGAACCATACCCGTTTTCGAGGGCAAAACGAGCAGCTTCAAGAACTTCTTCTTCGGTAACCATATAACGGCCTGGTTTCGAATTCCCTGCGCGGATACCGCAATAAAGGCAGTTTTTCGAGCATATATTCGAAAGCTCAACCAGTCCGCGGAAATACACCTTATTACCGACATATTGCTTTTTGATTTCGGCGGCCCTGGCAAATATCTTAGTCTTTTCCGGTCCCTGCGCTTTAAGCAACAGAACCAGATCGGATTGAGTAAATTCTTCTTTTTTTAATATTATATCAATGGATTCGGACATACGAAATTGGTTGTGAAACAGTATGCAAAAATACTATGAATTCTGAATCATCAGCAGGAAAAGAATCAGAGTGGCATTAAACCAGAAATTTGAATGAAACGATTTTTCGCTTAATAGTTGATCACGCAACTTCTTCCGGTAAGAAAACGAAAAAAGGCTACCTTCCGGCAGCCTTATTTTTATGGGTGGGTGGAATATGGGTCTCGAACCCACGACCTTCTGAACCACAATCAGACGCTCTAACCAACTGAGCTAAAACCACCATGTTGTTTTGATGCTGCAAAAGTAAACTTTAATTTCCAAATTTGAAAGTGTTGACAAAAAATTAGCTGTATTGAAGGCACATTCACATTTTACTGCTTCATTTTTAATAGATTTGCAAGGGAAATGAATAGGTAATGGAAAACAGAAAATAGAAAATAGTCGGTTGCACCAAATTCTGGTAACTATTTTAGATGTAAAATGCATTATTCCTAATTAACCATTTTCATTAACCATTAACTTTAACCACCAAAATAAACCACCATGGCAGATGTAATTGATTACAAAATTCTTGGCGATGATATGCAGATCGTCGAAATTGAACTGGATCCATCAGAAGGCGTTCGGGCCGAAGTAGGCGCAATGATGTTTATGGAAGAAGGCATTCAGATGGAAACAGGTACCGGTGGCGGTATCTTTAAAGGTCTGAAACGAATGCTAACAGGCGACGGATTCTTTATCTGCACCTTTTACAATACTGCCAATTTAAAACGTTGTGTTTCGTTTGGTGCGCCTTACCCAGGTAAAATAATTGCTCTTGACCTGCGCCAGGTTGGAGGTACTTTTATCTGCCAGAAAGATTCATTTTTATGTGCTGCCAATGGTATTGATATCGATATTGCCTTTACTAAACGAATGGGTGCCGGTTTGTTCGGCGGCGAAGGCTTTGTATTACAACGACTTACCGGCGACGGACTGGCATTTGTTCATGGCGGCGGCATGATCATAAAACGCGAACTCCGCTCCGGAGAAAGGCTAAGGGTTGATACAGGCTGTATTGTTGCCATGGCACCAAGCGTTGACTACGACATTCAGTTTGTTGGAGGTTTTAAAAACGCACTTTTCGGTGGCGAAGGCATGTTTCTGGCAAGCCTTACCGGACCAGGAACCGTTTATTTACAAAGTTTACCTTTATCGCGGCTGGCCGACCGTATTGTGTCATCTTCGCGTGGTAACCGCGAAGAATCGCAAGGTATAGGCGGAATTGGCGGTGGTTTACTTGGCGGACTTTTGGGTGGTGACCGGAAGTTCTGACGCCATTATCAACAATTGGTTAAAACTATCATAGGTTATATAAAACTGACTTTATAAAACATGCAGACACTTTTCGGGGAAGTTGACAACCGCAAAGAAATGGGGTTGAAGATTGTGGCAAAAGGCAACAAAATATTGTCGAAAAACCAGCAGCTTTTCAATAAGCTTACCAAACGTATTGAAACGTTGGAGCAGGAAATCATTAAGGAGAATGAGAAGCTTAACAAATTACTGGTAGTTCAGGGAAAAGAAATACGTCCACTGCAATTAAAAGCAGCTCAAATGCGGCTCAAACTTGCCATTGCACTGGGAACTGTAGCTGAAAAGATTAAGTTTACCAAAAAGCAGTCCGAAGATATCGGCTTTACAATTGTTGATTTATGCGATGAAGCATTCCTGTACTTTGAACCAGACAAGGATCAGGAAGCTTTTTATGATAAATGGGCTGATGTTCCATACAAAGAAGTAGTTGCTCAGCAAGCTGATGAAGCCAAAGAATTGTTCGCGGAATATATGGGCGATAAGTTTGGAATGGATATTGACTTAGAGGATTTTGATGATAGTCCCGATGGAATGGCACGTTTTCAGGCGAAAATGAAAGAACAATTTGATGAGGCTCAGCATCATCAGCAACGGCAACCCCGAAACAGATCGAAGAAACAACTGGCCAGAGAACTTGAGCAAAAAGCTGTAGATGAACTGAAAGCAAAAAATATCCGCAGCATTTATATTGCGCTGGTTAAAATACTACACCCCGATACTGAAAGTGATAGTGCGCTGAAAGCAGAAAAAGAGGAAATAATGAAAAAAGTAACTGTTGCTTACGATCAGAAGGATTTGGCTACATTGCTTAAACTTGAAATGGAATGGGTTCATAAAACATCCGAACACCTCGAAAAACTGAGTGACGACAAGCTAAAAATGTATATATTGGCACTCAGGCAACAGGTAACTGAGCTCGAAGCCGAAAAGTTTAACCTCAGTTATAATCCTCGTTTCGCTGATATTCAGCAATATGCTGATTATAATGAAAAACACGCAATGCATGTTATCTCGCATGAAAAATCAGAATTAAGAAAAATCTTTAAAAATCTACAATCATTGGTTTCTACTTTTGATAGAACAACTTCAAAAAAACACGTACTGGAGTTTATAACCAGCTATATAGAATTGAAAAGTGAAGAAGATTTTTGGGATGACATGGATTTGAATGCTTTACCCTTTTATTAAAACAAGATAATTGCAACATTTACGCACTCTCATTTTGCATTGTAAATTTAAGTCCTCTTTTCAATGCTCACTTTCTACATTGATAATTTTATAAACAATCCTCAACGTATAAATATAAATAATCCGCAATTTGTTCTTCCAAAAAAAAATATACGTTAGTACCGGCTCGTTGAGTAAACTGGCCTGGATGCGTTTCAGGAAGAACAGAATCGCATTCAGCGCGCTTGTGTTTATTGGTCTTGTGGCATTTATAGCTGTAATCGGTTACGGGGTTTCACCCGATAAAACTCCTATGGTGAATGAGCAAAACCTGTTGCTGGCTACTCTGAAACCTGGTTCTACGGTGCCGGTTCTGAGAGTTTGTAAAAACCAGGATATCCCGGAAAGGAATATTTTCGACCGCTTGCTTTACGGACAGGAAAACAGGTTTTCGGATTACCCTTTCGCAAAATACAGGTTTGCAGGCGATTCTGTTATCATTACTGAATACAGCAAAGATGCATCGGGGCTTGAAGTAGCATTCCATCTCGCTGATGTTTGTTACCCACTGAATGAAAAAACGGGCATTGTAAAAAACGGGAGCATGATTTCAATTATTACCCGCCATGGAAAATCGGTTAACATTTCGGTTGAAGAACTCAGAAACCAGATCACAAAAGAGAATATTATTCAAAAGACGTTCCTGCTTGGCACCGACCGCTACGGACGCGATGTGCTGAGTCAACTGATACTCGGATCGCGGGTAAGCCTTTCGGTAGGTTTTATATCGGTAGCTATTTCTTTACTGATAGGGATTTTTCTGGGAGCCATTGCAGGATATTTCGGGGGCAAATTGGATGCGCTCATTTCGTGGTTTATCAATGTGGTTTGGGCCATACCTACCTTGCTGCTTGTAATTGCTATTACTTTTGCACTTGGAAAAGGATTTTGGCAGGTGTTTGTTGCAGTTGGATTAACGATGTGGGTGGAAGTGGCACGTGTAGTACGCGGACAGTTTATGAGCCTGCGCGAAAAGGAATTTGTGGAAGCAGCCCGCGCACTGGGCTATCGTAATTTCAGGATTATATTCCGGCATATACTTCCTAACGCAATGGCACCGGTTATAGTGATTTCGGCAGCCAATTTTGCCTCAGCCATACTGCTCGAAGCCGGTTTAAGTTTCCTGGGCATTGGCGTTCAGCCACCAATGCCTTCGTGGGGAAGTATGATTAAAGAAAATTACGCCTACATCATCCTGGATTATGCCTACTTAGCCATTCTTCCCGGAATAGCCATTATGATTATGGTGCTTGCTTTTATGCTGATAGGTAACGGGTTAAGGGATGCAATGGATGTGAGGAGTGTGGATTAAGGGTTACATGTTTCGGGTTTCGTGTTACGTGTCTAAGGTTTCGGGTCTCTGAGTGTATCCGAAGCAAAGGGTTACATTGCTGGAGGGTTAACTTATTCTGTTGAAATTTATGTTTGCGATTTAATCTGCTGGTTTGCCCGACTAATTTCATTCAATTTTGGAGTTGAAAAAAGTTATACTTTTGATTCATTAAAAATAAGAGAAACAGAGTGAAAGATACAATTCTAAAATTCAGGTTCAAAGACAAAGCCATTGTAGTAAATACTCCTTTAATTCTTGTAAATGAATTTAAAGAACCCAGCTTCAAAACCTTATCCAGATTAAGCGAAACGAGCAGTAACACGCTGGTATTTGTAAATAACAACAACGAATTGTTCTCATTTTTAAATACTCAATTTAACAACATTGTGCCCGACAGCTTATTTTGGATCGCCTATCCAAAGGGAACATCAAAGATTAAGACCGACATTAACCGTGATACAATCCGTGAAACCGTTCTGCAATATGGATTAAAGACCGTAACCGCCATTTCAGTTGATGATACCTGGAGTGCTTTGCGTTTCAGTCCGACTGAAAAAGTTGGAAAGTGAATTAAAACCAAAAGATCAATACAACTTCAACTGTAAATATTTTGGTTACTAAATAACAATTCTCAAAAAAGGATCAATGAAATCTATCTCGTCTCGCGATATTCCGGGAAAGCCTTTTTATCTGCTCTTCCTGATTCTCGTTTTTTATTTTCCACAATTCACTCAGGCCCAGTTCGCGAAAGGCGCCGATATCGGGTGGCTGCAGCAGATGGAAGCAACCGGGTACAAATTTTATAACGGTAGTGGCGTTCAGCAGGATTGCATGCAGATTTTAAAAGATAAAGGAATCAATTCGGTTCGTTTCAGGGTATTTGTAAATCCATCCACAAATAAAACCAATGGCCATTGCAGCAAAAAGGATGTGGCACAGATGGCGTTGCGGGCCAAAAACATGGGAATGCGCGTTATGATCGATTTCCATTACAGCGACACCTGGGCCGATCCCGGAAACCAAACTAAACCGGCTGCATGGGCAAATCACACATTCTCACAGTTATTGACGGATGTTTATAATCATACTTTTGAGGTTTTGGATACACTTAAATTAATAGGTGTTACGCCCGAATGGGTGCAGGTAGGGAATGAAATTGCCGGAGGAATGCTTTGGCCCGATGGTAAGACATGGTTCACTGATGGAAGTCCGCCAAATTGGTCGCAACTGGCGCAGTTGTTAAACAAAGGATATGATGCCACCAAAGCCGTTGATAATTCAATAAAAGTTATAATTCATCTCGAATCGGGAAGTGATAACGGTAAATTCCGATGGTTTTTTGATAATTTAAAAAACAATAACGTGAATTATGATATTATTGGTGCTTCCTACTATCCGTATTGGGATAAAGTTGATTATACAGCGAGTATTAATGCGCTTGGAAATAACCTTAACGATATGACATCCCGTTATGGAAAAAACGTGATGGTGGTTGAAACCGGTGGCCCTTTCGACCAGGTAACGAATACATATGATATGTTGACAGCAGTTATAAAGAAAACAAGTGCGGTTCCTAATCACAAAGGGCTGGGCGTTTTTTACTGGGAACCTGAAGGCGAAAAATCGTGGAGCGGGTATTCGTTGAGCTGCTGGAATTCAAATGGACGACCAACTGCCGCTTTGGATGCATTTCTGATTGATCCATCGTTAGGTATAAAAAAAGTTTACAGCAAACCATTGGCTCCTGTTTATCCCAACCCTAATTCCGATGGTTTACTAAGAATTAATTTAAAGGATTTTAATGATAAATCGGTTGTGAGATTAATGGAAATGAATGGCAAAATTGTGATTGAACAAACATTTTTCAATCAATCAAAAGCATTGCTGGATGTAAGTATTCTGCATGGAATGTACATTTTGAATATCACTAACAGTAATCAGAACAGCAGTGAGAAAATAGTGATAAACTAAAACAGAAATCAGGCCGCTGTATATTTGATCTCTAATATTAATCTGGCTTATATTACGCACAGCCCGTAAGTCAATTACTTCTTATTAAACATCTTATACTCTTCAATTCCGCAATTTTCTTCTTTTTTATTCCGGCAGTGTCCTTTCCGTAAGTAGAATTTTATCCCTCCGTAAAAATCAAGGCCAGTAAAATCCCTGAAATGGAAAAATCCACTAATCTTTTCTGTTCCAATAAAAAATCCCAGGAAGCGTACACTCATTCCAATTCTTGGCTTTGTCCAATCGTAGAGTGAAATCGGAAGACTGGCTTCAAAATTTGCTGTTTCGTAACGCGGCGTTAATCCGATAATGATCGGTCGCCTGAGTCCTGATTTTGAAAACTGCAAAGGCGTTACAAGGGTGCCGTTTACATACCAGTTGTTTTTAACATTAACATCTGCCTGTATGCTTAAAGCCGTTGGTAATGCAATTGATATTTCATTTCCCTGTATCAATTCTGTTTTATTCCCGTAAAACATCTGGCTAAGCGTATCCGTCAGATTTCGGATTGTATTAAAACTGTATTCACTCATTTTAGACCAGCTACCGGATACATTGTCGAAAACAAGTTTCTCGGCATTATTATTAAAACGTATTCTGCCTATATCGAGGATAGAGACTCCTATTTTATAGTGGTATGGTGTATAACTCTGGGCACATAAGTTTCCAACGCGTTCACTCTGAACTTCACTTTTCTTTTTCTGATAAATCACACCAATATCAACGCCAAGGCCTTTTCCCCTGAAACGCGGGCTGCTCAAGTATTCGTTCGTTTCGTAATTCACTGGTAATGAATATCCAAATTCCCCGTTAAAATTATTAACCTGCAACGTATCTCCGTCAAGGTAAATATAATCTGCAATATCTCCGTACATATATCCACCGGCATATCCTTTAAGTGCCTTGATAGTTATTCCGCCGGCCCAGTAATCGGTGGATTGCTGCTGAATTACATACGCATAGTTGAATCCATATTCAGCCCAGGCTAATTCGGCATTGTAAATATTGCGGGTGTGATTAAAGTTGATGTTATTCTGCAAAGGATAATCCAACTGCTCAAACGCAAGTTTTGCCATTTCGTAGGGCACATTCCTGGTTGACATAACGGCGCGAACACCAGTCACAATTCCGAATGAATTCCGTCCAACAGTTACAGCAACAGATGGTCCAAGAATACGCATATTGGCATATGCGTTTTTATCTTTTGAATTATAATAGTCATAGGCAATCATATTATTACCAGTTCCATGCGTAGGATACTGGGGATTTTTGCTAAAAAAACGGCTGAAACGATATTCTTCTTTTGCCAGGTAGATATAGTTGTTTTCAAAAAAAACATCACCGGCAAGTAAATTTACATCAATATAAAAAGGAGAAGTAACAGTAACAGCCGGGTTAATAACAGAACCGGTTATTCCGGCCTGACTGCTGTTTACAATACCCAGCATTTCCTGCGCAAACAAAGCCCTTGAACCCATTACCAGCATAAGCAGGACAAGTAATTTGGCAAAGCACATATAAGCTACGGGAAAAAAGGATTTTGAAACTGTAGTCAAAGTAATGAGATAACAGGTTATTCAGCAAAGCTAACGAATAATATTTCTGATTATTACATCTTAATCAAATGGATATTGCAAAATATATTGCCGGATTAACATATTTACAAGGCTATGTGAAAATAATGAGATATTTTTGCGCTTCGAAAAACAGTATAGTCACTATGAATAGTACAATGAAATCAATCCTCTGGTGGGTATTTGCCGTTGTTTTTACAGTGGCAATGGCTCGCTACCAGAAAATGACCGGTCCAACGTACCCGGTTTCCGGAAAAGCTAAGTTGAACAACACGGAGTTCAAGTACTCTTTGATCCGCTCGGCCGA
>JBBSDG010000126.1:0-10716 GCA_038249635.1 Bacteroidales bacterium
AAACGGTCCCAGCTACGCAGGCCTTGGCCATGGCGGCGCAGGCTTTGCTTCGTTTACCATTGCCAGTCCCACAGGCGAAGGCGTTACCCGTGCCCGGACATTTACAAGGGAAAGAAGATGTACACTGGTGGATTATTTCAGGATTATCTAGGAAAGGAGAGTTAATAGTTAAAAGTTAAAAGAAAAAATTCTGCATTTAAGTTTTATTTTAGCAGATATCAAAAAGGCAAATAACAGGATTGGAAATAAAGAGCATTGTTAATGCAACGCCAAAGAACTATTAACCATTTTCCGTTAACTATTAACTATTTCCCGATTTTCCATTAACTAAACCCAACAAAATGAAGCTAGGCAAAATAACCGGCAGAGTAGTCAGTATTCAGAAAGTCGATTCCTTCGAAGGGATCAAATTGATGCTGGTGCAACCGCTGGATGAAAAGTTGAATAAGGTTGGCGATCCTATTGTTGCATTTGATACCATACAGGCTGGGGTAGGAGATTTGATTTATTACGAAACCAGCAAAGAAGCCGGCCGTGTGCTGGAATTCACAATGAATCCGTGCGATGCAGCTATAGTTGGTATAGTTGATACTATTTTAGTGGAGGGCAAAAAATGATTCTTGCAAAGATAATTGGCAATGTTGTTTCCACCGTAAAGGAAAAGGGATACGAAAACCGGAAGATCCTGATCGTGCAGCCTGTCGATCCTTCTGAGCAACCGAAAGGGCCGTCATTCCTGGCTGTGGATACCGTTCAGGCGGGCATGGGCGATACAGTTCTGGTCATCGAAGAAGGCGGTTCAGCAAGGATGATTCTGGAAGAACCTGAAACTTTTACAATAAAAGCGGTGATTGCCGGTATTGTGGATCAGATAACGGTGTAATTTTGCAGGCGGAAAATCACATGAGAAACCGGATTTACAGGTATAATTTAAGGAATTCAAAAAAAGGATATTTAATGAATACTGCCGACCAGGTTAGGAAAATTGCCATAGGTGCCGATCACGGTTCTTTTGATACGAAGGAATTGCTCAGGATATACCTTCGCACGGTCGGTTATACTGTGGTTGATGTCGGTACATTCAACAGCAAGGAAAAAGTTGATTATCCTGATTTTGCACAGGCTGTTTGCCGCAAAGTAGTAAGCGGCGAATGCGACCGCGGAATTATGCTCGATGCCGCCGGAATAGGTTCATCCATGGTTTGTAACAAAATTCATGGTATCCGCGCAGCACTTTGCTGGAGTGAGCAAACCATTGTTAACAGCCGCGAACACAATAATGCCAATGTCCTGACTATAGGCACTGCCCAGCATAAACCTGAAGATATTTGTGTAATGGCCGCTTTATGGCTTAAAACCAGGTTCGAAGGTGGCAGGCACTGGCCACGAATTAATAAAATGATGTCAATAGAAAGAGAAGGAAAGTAAGATGGAAAAGAATGAATTAATCGATAAAATTACTAAAGAAGTTCTGCAACGGCTCAACGAAAAGTCAGTGTCGCAGGGAGAAGGCGATAAGTCTAATGCACAGTCTCAGCCTGTCACAAACCGTATGTCACAGGCCGAACTTGCAGGATATATTGATCACACCCTTTTAAAACCCGAAGCTGTAGAATCGCAGTTTGAGCAACTCTGCAACGAGGCTATCGTATATAAATTCAAATCTGTTTGTGTAAATTCATCCTGGGTTCCTTTTGTAGCAAAAAAACTCAGAGGCACCGGTATTCAGATTTGCTCGGTTATCGGATTTCCTTTAGGTGGTATGGACACGCGAAGCAAAGCCTTCGAAGCCCGGAGTGCCATAGCAAGCGGAGCCACTGAACTGGATATGGTGATCAATGTTGGCGCATTGAAATCAGGCAACCTCAAACTGGTTGAAGAAGATATCAGGGCGATAAAAAGAGCTTGTAGAAGCACAACTATTCTGAAAGTGATCCTCGAAACAGGTTTGCTGACAGAAGCTGAAAAAATCATTGCCTGCGAAATTGCCAAAAAGGCTGATGCCGACTTTGTGAAAACCAGCACTGGTTTTGCCGGAAGCGGTGCAACTGTTCAGGATATCGCTTTGATGCGTCGGATTGTTGGCCCTAAAATGGGTGTGAAAGCAAGCGGAGGTATCAAAACCTTTGACCAGGCCGTTGCACTGATCAATGCAGGTGCTAGTCGCCTCGGTTGCGGAGCAAGTGTGGCAATTATTACAGGAGCCGAATCGAAAGGGAGTTATTGAAAAACTCTTTTGTACGACTTCCGACTTCCATCTCTCTTATTCTGAAAATTTAACAGTGCTGGCTCTGTGGCACCATGTGGAGAAATCCACAGCCTCTATTTTCTATCTATCTTTGCACTCTGAATCCAAAAATCAGGATTTTAGTGCTTCCGCCGAATTCAGGTTGTTTTCACCGAAGGCATTTCCTGGCGAAAACATGGCTATCAATTTATGAGTTAACTATTTCCGGATCATCTCAAAACCTGACAGCTATTACTATTCAGACAAATTCTTATTAATTAATACATACAAGATCAAATAATCAGTAAGATGGGCGAAAAACTCAATCAGTTCAACGAATACCGAAGCAAGATGAATGATCGCATCCTCTCGGTTGATAATAAAGTAGTGAAACGTATTTTTAATGTGGATACCAACGCTTATACCGATGGCGCATTGCCTGTAAAAACCAAGGAGCTAATGGGACTTGTTGCTTCTATGGTTTTGCGTTGCGACGATTGTGTTAAATATCACCTGTTGAAATGCAAGGAAAATAATGTTTCGGAAGAAGAACTTTTTGAAGTGTTCGGAATTGCAACCCTCGTTGGCGGAACTATAGTTGTTCCTCATATGCGAAGAGCCGTTGAATTTTGGGATGATCTGAAAGACTGACAATTCTTTGCCATTTGTCAGGTCGGGCTTCTAGCGTAAATAATTCCCTGAATTGTATGCCGGTAAACAAAACCGGTTATCAAATTGTTTTTTAAAGCTTCAACGCCTGTTTAAAATCAGGCAAATAGCTTCTCAGTAATTGTGGCACGGGTTTTGACCGGGCTTTATGCGTATGAATAAATTATTCTCAGTAAAAAATATAATTCGTCGTTTCGTCTTGTTGCTTTTTTTAGCGGCGGGGTTCTGTATGTTTGTTGATGCTCAGGATGCTACCAAAATAATGGGGATTGTTCGCGATGCGCAAACCGGAGATACGCTACCCTTTGTAAGTGTATATTTCAAAAACACCCAAATTGGCACTACCAGTGGCTTCGATGGTCGTTTTGCAATCGAATCGCGAAAAGCTACCGATACCATTGTGGCCTCGTACATAGGTTTCACTACTTCTTATATCCCGATACAACGCAACCGTTTTCAGACCCTCGACATACGATTACAGCCCGAAAGATATGAGTTGTCAGGCGTTATAATCCGCCCAGGCGAAAACCCAGCCGAGGTGCTGCTGCGAAAAATTATTGATAACAAACCTCAGAATGATCCTGATAAAGTTGAAGCATTCCATTGCCAGGCCTATACAAAAATGCAGTTTGATGTAAATAACCTGAGCGATAAATTCACGAACCGGCGGATTCTGGAACCTTTCAAATTTGTTTTTGATCAGATTGATACCAGTGTGGTTAATGGCAAAGTTTACCTGCCAGTAATGATTTCTGAAGCTTTCTCGGATATGTATTTCCGAAAGACCCCAAGAGAAAGGAAGGAAATTATTAAAGCCACCCAGATATCGGGTGTCGAAAACCCGACTATGTCGCAGTTTGTTGGTAATATGGCCCAGGATATTAAAGTGTACGATAATTTTATCAGTATTTTTCAGAAGAACTTTGTGAGTCCGATTTCCAACATAGGTTTGTTGTATTACAAATACTATCTTATTGATTCAACATTCATCGACAACAACTGGTGCTATAATGTGATGTTCAAGCCAAGGCGGAAACAGGAACTTGCCTTTACCGGCAATATGTGGATTCACGATACCACCTACGCTGTTAAAAAGCTGGAAATGCGTATGGAGGGGGAGGTGAATCTCAATTTTGTAAATGATATGGTTATTTCGCAGGAATTTGCGATTGCTGATAACGGGAGGTGGATGCTTGCCCGCGAGCAAACTATCGCCGATTTTAATGTAATTGTTGACTCTAAAATTACCATGGGCTTTTTTGGTACACGAACGGTTTTATATTCGGGCTATGATTTTAAACCCTTGCGCGATGAAAAAATTTATTCCCTGCCCAACAATGTAATCGTACTCGACGATGCTAACCGTAAAACGGATGATTTCTGGAAAAAATCAAGACCCGAAGCCCTTACCCATCGTGAAGCTTCTGTTTACCGGCTGAGTGATACCTTGAAACAGATGCCGCTGTTCAGAACCTATGTTGACATCATTAAAATGTTAGTTACCGGCTATTATGTAAAAGGCAATTTTGAATGGGGTCCTTATTCATCAACGTATAGCTTTAATCAAACCGAAGGAAACCGTTTCAGGATCGGTGGTCGCACCAGCAATGATTTTTCGACCAAACTGATGCTCAATGGCTATCTGGCCTATGGTACCCGCGACCAAAAATTTAAATACAGCGCAGGTTTTATGTATATGCTCGGCAAATTACCCGATCGTGTGCTGAGTGCTTCGTATAAATATGATGTGGAGCAGTTGGGGATGTCGGAGAATGCTTTCCGGCAGGATTTTATTCTTAACTCAGTTTTTCGCCGTAATCCCCAGGATAAGCTTTCGATGGTTTCGCAATACAAAGCAACATACAAGCACGAATGGTTTACCGGGTTTTCAAATACTTTTACTGTCACTAACCGTTTAATTTCCACGTTGGGAGCAGGTATAAACCTGTATGATCCTGTTGCGCAGGATTATGTATCCACAGGGCATTTAACAACTACTGAGCTGGCATTTGGCTTGCATTATGGCTTTCGCGAAAAGCAACTGGCCGGTGAATTCGAAAGAGTTGTTGTAAGTACACCGTTCCCGGTCTTCAACCTGCAGTATGCCCTTGGTATAAAGGATGTTTTCGATGGCGAATATAAATATAACAGCGTAACTGCCAGTGTATCACAGTGGTTCAGTTTCCTGTCGGCAGGCTGGCTGAAATACAATATCGAAGGCGGGAAAATATGGGGTACCCTGCCATTTCCTTTGATGAAAATACTTCCGGGAAACGAAACTTTCTATCATGATGATTATGCGTTCAACCTCATGAACTATTACGAGTTTATTGCTGATGACTATGTTTCCTATCACCTGATTTATCATATGGAAGGCTTATTCCTGAACCGTATTCCTGTGATGCGTAAGCTGAAATGGCGCGAAGTAGTTCAGTTTAAAGGTACGTATGGTACAACCTCAGCCGATAATAAATTGTATAATGAATTGCCAACAGGAGCTTACTATATCACAAAACCCTATATGGAAGCTGGCGTTGGCATCGAGAATATTTTTCGTTTCCTACGGGTTGATGGTGTATGGCGACTTTCATACAACGATCATCCAAATGTTAAGAAATTCGGTTTGTTGTTTTCGATGAATTTCGATTTCTAGATTGAAGGATAAATAATTTGACAATTCGACAATGTGGCAATTTGACAATTAAGACTATTGAACCTTTGAACGCTCAGTATTGAACGCGAAGCCCTAACTTTTCAAACCCTTCAAACCCTTCAACCCCTTCAAACTAATTTTACTACCTTTACCGCCTCAACGGATCAAAATGATATTACGTACCGAAGATTTAGTTAAAAAATACCGTCAGCGCACTGTTGTTAACCATGTTTCAATCAAGGTTGAACAAGGAGAAATAGTCGGACTGCTTGGTCCGAATGGTGCCGGTAAAACCACTTCCTTTTATATTATCGTAGGTCTAATCAAACCTCTGCAGG
This sequence comes from Bacteroidales bacterium, assembly GCA_038249635.1. Classification (GTDB taxonomy): domain Bacteria; phylum Bacteroidota; class Bacteroidia; order Bacteroidales; family UBA4417; genus UBA4417. The sequence goes on from JBBSDG010000126.1 coordinate 5,888, forward strand.
GAAAAGTATTTCTCGATGATCGCGATATAACCAATGAGCCGGTATTTCGCCGTGCACAAATTGGGATTGGATACCTCGCACAGGAAGCTTCTGTTTTTCGCAAGCTTACGGTTGAAGATAACATAAAGGCAGTACTCGAATTTACAAAACTGAAAAAAAAAGAACAGGCTGAAAAACTCGAATCATTGATTGATGAGTTCGGATTAAACCAGGTTCGTAAGAGTATGGGAATTCAGCTTTCGGGAGGCGAACGCCGCCGTACCGAAATTGCCCGGGCGCTGGCAACCGATCCTAAATTTATTTTACTCGACGAGCCTTTTGCCGGTGTCGATCCTATTGCCGTTGAAGATATTCAGAATATTGTTGTAAAACTTAAGGCAAAAAATATCGGTATTCTCATCACCGATCATAATGTGCACGAAACCTTAAATATCACCGACCGGGCCTATCTTCTTTTCGAAGGATCAGTATTAAAATCGGGAACAGCCGAAGACCTGGCAAACGACGAACAGGTTCGCAAGGTTTATTTGGGTAGTAATTTCGAATTGCGCAAATAAGCTGTCTTCATTCAACTTCCTGTTTCCTGACCTGGATAGGCCAGAACTAAAAATGTTTTCCACAAAGCCACTGGGAATGCGAAGCCGCTTAGTGAACTTTGTGTCTTCGTGGGATAAAATATATTTTGCCAAAAAATACACTAATGTTATTGCTGGTCATTAATACAGCAATTTCAATTTTTCCGGTTAATAATCTCAAGAATTTCATTTTTTGTGACAAATCAGCCCCTTCAATGCTATAAAAGCTGAGTATTTGCCACAGATTACTCAGATTGCACATAAAAAGATAATGCCTGTTATCTTTTTTTTTTGTTTTCAAAACTCCTTAAAGTAGCTTTAAATCTGTGTAAATCCGTGAAATCGGTGGCGAAATAGATAGTTTAATGGTTGAATAGATACCATTTTTTATAAGGCGAATCTGTCTTATCAACTTTCATGATGCCGGTTTAAATATCAGCGAAAGCAGTACATATGCCAGTATTATAAGCGGAATAGCCGTAAATGTAACCAATAAAAAAGCGATTACTGAAAATGCTACAAGAATAAACCGGGGTTTGTTTTCGGCAAATTTCAGGTTGTGGAATTTAAGTGAAATCAGAGGAATTTTGGACACCAGCAACAAACTCATTCCAATCGCAATTATAGCAAGCACATAATAATTATCTGTAATGGCCGTGAGCCACGAAAGCGAATCGCTGTATCCTGCCTGTAGCTTAATCAGTGGTAACGACCCAAGGAACAAGGCATTGGCTGGTACAGGCAATCCAATAAATGAAGTAGTCTGTCGTGTATCAAGGTTAAATTTAGCCAGTCTAACTGCCGAAAGCACAGGAATAATAAAGGCAATCAACGAAAAAATACTGAGTAATGAACCGGCAGTTGGTGTATTCGGACTTGCAACCATAAGCTGGTACATAATAATTCCCGGTAAAACCCCGAACGAAACTACATCGGCCAGGGAATCAAGTTCTTTTCCGATTTCGCTCTTTACATGCAGCAACCGGGCAGCCATGCCATCTATAAAGTCGAACAGCGCAGCAATAGCTATAAAATAAGCCGCATAGTCGATCCGGTCGTGCAATGCTAACATAATACCAATGCATCCGCTGAAAAGGTTGAGTGTTGTTATGAAATTTGGAATATGCTTTTTCAAAATATTTTCTTTAGTGTTTGTGGTTGGCAAAATTAACAAAATTGTTGACCGGTTTGTTACCATAATGCTTGCGCATTAATACAGGGAATCTTGTGATTGTGATGTTCATTTGCTTAATCGCGAAAAATTGACTATTTTTGTTAAACATAAAAGCGGGTTGGTTAAATATTTCGTAAATAAAAATTGCATCGTTACCAACTTCATGCTCATAGCTCACTTAATAAATATTCACAATGGAAATGAAACTTCAGTCATTAGGATATCTTTTAAAAAGAGAAAAACTGGCTTCATTAGCTTCAGATCATACTTATGCTGAACTGCTTCTCGAAAGTCTGGAACCTTATCCGGGATTTTATGAGGAATATTTTGTACCCACCACAGCCAGGGAACAGAAGCCTAAATCTGTTTTTATGGTGATCAAAAATTTTGATGTTTGCCACGAAGATGATTTTATACGCATGACAATGCATATCAAACGCGATCACCACATTGAATTTGATGCCGCACTCAGTAGTATTGTATTGTTTAATGAACCGGCAACAACAATACGTGTTAATATGCAGGATTACAGTCAGTTACCTGAACTTATAAACCATTACAAGCAGGTGGGTATAAAATTTCAGCCAAACAAAACGGTGAAACCATACCAAAGCCTGATTAAAATACGGCGCTTTTTCGATCTGGTAGTGATGGCTGACGGCATTTACAAGGACGTTGATAAAGAGTTTACTTATTATATCAGGGTGCCTTTGTTTATGACATGGGGCGAATTCGAAATAGCAACTATCGCAATTCGTAATAATTTTGATTATAAAACTTACGATGCCGCTCAGGCAGCCATCTACAATAAACCTGGAATAGTGGAACTGGTTCGTATTTACGACCGTAAGGCCGATTTATTGAAACTGCAATCGCTTCAGCAAAAATACAATATTGAAGTTGAGCGTAAATAATCTGTAGCAGGATACTAAATGATTTTTCGTGTTGTAGTTAAAGATAAAGTACAGTGAAAAGCGACGATTTCCGTAAACTTACCATCTTTCGCCAGGTAGAAATGCTCTTCGAAAAAGGGCATCATGTGCTCAGCCGTATCTACCTTTTTTACAATGTGCAGTTATATACACTCGCGGGCTTTTATGCCGAAATATGGTACCGCCAGGCTGATAATAAGATTGAACGTGTTATTCTGCTCGACGAATCCGATGTGCTTGATTTATACGACAACCAGATTGGTTTGAGTGATATCAACGGAAGTTTAGGCGTATCATAAAACCAGTCATCAAAAAGATTTAAATCCGCCGTTTTACTCAGCAGTAATTGATTAAATCCAATTTGGCGAGATTTCTGCCTGAAGCGTTTAATTATTCGCCAGGCTCAAAATTCCTGAATTATCAAATACCACTTATCCGGCTCAACCTTTGGCACTTACACTGTCGAATTGTGGCAGATCGAGCAGGGTAATGGATTTATTGATATTAATATTTCCGTCGTTTTTCAGGATGCATTAGGGATAAATCTTAATATTTGCTTTAATTTAAGATTTGGTTCGCCAAACTCAATCTTCTGCGTGCGAGAACCAAACCTCGAAGTGGCACTTTCTTCTGACTTCTGACTTTCCACCCTTTTGCGATTCATTTCCGTTCGTAGTAGAACCTAAATTTTATAAGCCGTATTGTTCTTATCTTGCAATACTAGAATTATCGGCTAACTCTCTTCGTGAATCTTTCAAAATAGGTTCCTCAAAATGAAATTGAATTTCCACATTTAAACCATTGCCAATTATCGAAACGTAACTAATGAATATGCCTTTTATAAATATTTCGTCCCTACAGGACTTTGACCAATAGGTCTATCTTATATTCTACCAATATCTTGTCCATCTGTGTTTTTCCCTTAGTAGAGTCAACATATTGGTAGAAAGTAAATTATAGGTCAGTATAAAGTCCCGTAAGGACGATATAGCAATTAGTCTGGCATGAGCTTAATATCTTCGTCTCTGTTAATTCCATTGGGGAAGTTATTTATACTTGGGGTGGGATAAAATCACGCATTAAAAACAGATCCAAGACCAAAGTCCCAAATCTCAAGAACCAAGACTGACTCTACATCCCAGTTGGAATTTGGACCTTGGAATTTGGAATTTGAGACTTTGTGGATGCGGAAATTTATCCCGTTTGTAGTTTAGAAAGTTTCACTTTTTATGATAAGCATTGAGTTGAAACATTTATTTTATCACTTATACAACCAAATTATAGCTTTTTAACCCTTTGTATTGTTGATATCAGCTTTATGAAGAAAGTATTACTCCTGACTGTTTTTAGTATTCTTCTTTTGTCAGTTAAGTTACATGCCCAATCAAGGGAAGATGTGGTGTATCTCCACAATGGCAGTGTTTTAAAAGGTACGATAATCGAAAACGTTCCAGGTGTAAAAACCAGTATTGAGATTGTTGGTCACAATGTCATTGTGCTTCAGGATTCAGCGATTAAGATGATACTGATGAATCAAAAAATTCCTTCCTGTGAATATGTAAATCCGGCTTCACCTGTTGAAATGGCTGCAAATGTAAGTTTCTACGGTGGATCGAAAAATTCAGGAGCATTCACATTTATTACCTCTTACCGTTTCCCTTTCAGACTATCAGTTGGTGCAGGATTAGGAATCGAATGGTTTGATCATCAGCAGATTCCTTTTATGGCCGATTTTACTTACTGTTTTGCGAAAGGTTCCTGGTCGCCGTTTGTGTATGTACGCACAGGATATGCTGTTCCCCTGTCGAAGAACGTTGATGGCGACTACTCCGATTATTATGGTGGCGTTCTGGCCGGCACCGGCGCAGGTATGAGATTTAATTTTTCGAAACGCAATGCATTGGTTTTCAGCATTGGATATCGATACCAGAAAACCAAAACAGTTACCGGATCATATCCCTGGTCTTCGATGTACCCAACTTACGAAACAATACGTTACGACGAATTCAGCAGACTGGCTTTCTCATTTGGCTTCCTGTTTAACTAATGGTAGCAACATGTTTTATGACCTCTCTAACTTGTAATACTACACTTCGGCTTGGTTCGGCTTCGCTCACCAACCACCGCTCAGCGACCTGAAACTTTGAA
>JBBSDG010000127.1:0-10710 GCA_038249635.1 Bacteroidales bacterium
ATCTTTCCGCAGACGTGTTCCCTGACAATCCGGGCAAACTGTCTTTCCACGATACCTCGAAAGCATTACCCTATATTGGATTTTATAAGTTTGGCTTTCAACCATTTGGAAAAATGAATTGATTCCTTCAAAATACTTATTACCTGTCCACAATAATTTTCGTTGTGCCTGGGTCAGTTCATAATAAGGACTGTGGACAGGGAAATCAAACTTATAAGCATGTTTGATCAGAGTATGTTTGTACTCACTCATTTTCTCGCCTTTCCAGCATGCAACTGCATCATCATAAACAGAAAGACTTTTATCCGGAATAACCAAATCTTCATCAATACCAATAACACTGCCAAATCCTTCGCAGGTTTTACATGCCCCAAAAGGATTATTAAAACTGAAAAGATGCACCGAAGGCTCTTCGAATGTGATTCCATCCAGTTCAAAACGGTTCGAAAATTCAAGGTGCTGGTTTTCACCATCATGCGCAATACTTAACAAACAGGTTCCTCCACCTTCAAAAAAAGCAGTCTGAGCCGAGTCTGCAGCCCTGGATGTGAGATCGTCATCTTGCGGATCCACCGTAAAACGATCAACCAGCACAAACATATCTTCGTACCCGAATTTGTCGGGATCAGCAAGAATATCTTCAATTTTAAGGATGTTCTGTTTGTAAAGCACCCTGCTGAAACCTTGTTGAAGCACAACAGTAAGATCTTCTTTCAGAGTCCTGTCCGGTTTTTCCGAAAGCGGGCTGTAAACCATTACAGGAGTGCCAGCCGGTTGTTCCATAATGGCATTCACCACATCAGTAACCGTATGCCGTGTAACCTGCTCGCCTGAAACAGGTGAATATGTTTTGCCAATACGGGCAAAAAGCAGTTTAATGTATTCGTAAATTTCGGTTGAAGTGCCTACCGTTGAGCGTGGATTGCGGGTATTTACTTTCTGCTCAATGGCGATAGCTGGTGCAATGCCTTTTATGTAATCCACTTCGGGCTTGCTCATCCGCCCAAGGAACTGGCGGGCGTATGAACTCAGGCTTTCCACATAGCGGCGTTGTCCGTCGGCATATAAGGTGTCGAAAGCCAGTGATGATTTGCCCGAACCTGATAAACCTGTGATAACCACCAGTTTATTGCGGGTAATAGCAACAGATATATTTTTAAGGTTATTAACCCTGGCTCCCTTAACAAGGATATATTTTTTAGGGTCTAACAGGTCGATGTTGTATGGAATCATTGTATTTTTAATCAGATATGAAAACGTACAGTAAGAAGAATAGTTGTGAAACAGTACATTTGGCTGCAAAGCTACTTACATTTCGATGAATTTTTAATGAAAAATAGACTATGTACGATTATTTTACTTTTTAAATGAATTGAAACCAATATATGATTTATGTATGCATGTTATATGATATCAATAGTTTACGAGTTTGAAATTTAAACTGGCATAAAACTTGTTAGGATAAATTTTATTAAAAAATACTTCCGAACAAACATAAGTTGTATATTTGTCCAATATAAAGTAAGGGTGTTGCAATAAAACATATTACTTTTGAAAGCCTGATACATTAATAATTAACTAAAGAGAACCTTATCGACAGATTTCTACGCTATTAAACTAAATAATTACTAATCAATACGGAGGAATTATGTCAACCCCCATTGTTAGCGATCAGCAGCTTATAAGCAACTATCTCGCCGGTAATGAATATAGTCTTGAGGTTCTAATCAACAGGCACAAGCAAAAAGTTTATTCATACATACTACTCGTTGTCAGGGATAAATCCCTAGCTGATGATATATTTCAGGATGCTTTCATAAAAGTTATAAATACTTTGCGATCAGGTATTTATAAGGAAGAAGGAAAGTTTATTCAGTGGGTGATGAGGATTTCCCACAACCTGATTATCGATCATTACCGAAAAGCAAAACGTTTACCGGTGGTTGATAATAATACCGAAGACGGTGATATTTTCGACAACCTTAGGATTGCCGATGATTCAATCGAAGACAAAATGATTGTTGACCAGATTTATGAAGATGTGCGTAAACTCATCGACTACCTGCCCGATGAACAACGCGAAGTTCTTCTGCTGAGGCATTACAGCGATATGAGTTTCAAGGACATTGCTGAACAGACCGATGTAAGCATTAATACTGCTTTAGGACGTATGCGTTATGCTTTGATCAACCTTCGTAAGCTTATCGACAGTAAGGAGATCATTCTTAGTGTTTAACAGAAAATATTTTTAAATTGATACAATAAGAGATACTATCTGACGTTTTTTGGGTATAAAGTTTTACAAAACCCAAATAGATGATAAAAATCTCTACACTACTCATTGATCCTTCACATTTAGCCGCTCAGAAACACACAGGGTTATTAACACCAGGTCCCCAGGCAGTGAAGATGCTGATAAGTTATTCAAAGGCTTTGCAGGTAATGCATTGTAATGATTTCAAAACCTGCTATATTGTGCTTAATTAAATCAGCCGAAAAAAGTTAAATGTTCCTATCCCGTCTTTGGCGGGATTTTTTTTTGCTGCGAACGGAGGGTTTTGTACTTTTGGCAATGTGATGTCTGATTACAATTTCTTTTTAATTTTATAAAGGTTAATCATAAGTAATACACTTTCAGTAATTTAGACGCTAGAAATTTATCATTGAAATTCAACTTTTCAAAAATCCTGATGCAAAAATCAATTTCAATTAGAGAACGTTACAAAGCAGTTATCAGCTATTTTGAATCAGCTATGCCAATTGCTGACACAGAACTACTGTATAAGTCGCCATATCAGTTGCTGGTGGCTGTTATTTTGTCGGCTCAATGCACTGATAAACGGGTAAATATTATTACTCCGCCATTCTACAATGTTTTTCCAGATGCGGAGTCTCTTTCAAAAGCTACTGAAGAGCAAGTTTTCGGACTGATTAAAAGTTGTTCGTATCCCAACAATAAGGCTAAAAATCTAATTGGGATGGCACGAACTTTAATCAATGAATTCAAAGGTGTAGTTCCATCTGATATTGATGAACTGCAAAAAATGCCGGGCGTTGGGCGAAAGACAGCAAACGTAATTGCTTCGGTGGTGTTTAATCTTCCGGCAATGGCCGTTGATACCCATGTTTTCAGAGTTTCGAACCGCATTGGGCTTACAACTAATTCGCGCACTCCGCTTGCAACTGAGAAACAACTTGTGAAATATATTCCTCAGGCGAAACTTGCCATTGCACATCACTGGCTAATATTACATGGGAGGTATGTATGCATTGCCCGCAAACCTAAATGTGCCGAATGTGGAATTAAAGAATTTTGTAAATATTATAAAAATCTGGTATCAAAACCTGAAAAATAGCTCACCTGAATTGATCAAAAAGATGAACTATTAAGGAAGTATTCTGTTTAATTATTGCATTTTGAAGCTAAACAATTTTTATACAAATCTGATATGACAACCTTAAAACCCGGCGATGCCGCACCTGATTTTTCTGCACCCGATCAACATGGAAACCAGATTTCTCTTAAATCATTAAAAGGGAAGAAAGTAGTGCTTTATTTTTATCCAAAAGACGATACTCCAGGCTGTACTGCCGAAGCCTGTAACCTTCGAGATAACCATGCCGATCTGCTTAAAAAGGGCTACATAGTTATTGGCGTTAGTCCTGATGCCCTTAAAGCACATACAAAATTCACCGAAAAGTATGAGCTTCCATTTTCACTACTTCCTGATACGGAAAAGACTATTATACAGGCTTATGGCGTTTGGGGTCCCAAGAAATTTATGGGTAAAAGCTACGATGGAGTTTTCCGCTCTACTTTTGTAATTAACGAAAACGGAATTATTGAGAAAGTTTTCACACAAGTCGATACTAAAAACCACACAGATCAGATACTGAATTCCTGATTTACTCGAGGTTTTCATATACTTTAAATACATGAATGCCAGGGTAATATAGTGATATTTATCCTGGCATTTAATTTTGTTAATAAAAATAGCTTTGAAACGATAACTATTTTTTTGAATCAAATCGAAACTGATTAAATTTGCTACTTAAAGAAAACTTAAAAAATGGCAAAAGAAGATAGCAATCAGGAAAAACTGAATGTTCTGAAGCTTACGATGGATAAGCTCGAAAAAACATACGGTAAAGGTACAATTATGAAACTGGGCGACCAGGCGATAGAAGATTTACCCGCAATCTCCACCGGATCACTGGGTTTGGATATTGCATTGGGTGTAGGCGGTTTACCAAAAGGCCGCGTTATTGAAATATATGGACCTGAATCTTCAGGTAAAACAACACTTGCGCTGCATGTTATAGCCCAATCACAAAAGAAAGGCGGAATTGCCGCATTCATCGATGCTGAGCATGCGTTCGACCGCTACTATGCGCAGAAACTTGGCGTGGATATTGAAAACCTTTTGATTTCACAACCGGATAACGGTGAACAAGCCCTTGAAATTACCGAAAACCTGATACGTTCCGGAGCTATTGATGTTATTGTTATTGACTCCGTTGCAGCACTTACACCTCGCAGCGAAATCGAAGGTGAAATGGGCGATTCCAAAATGGGTTTACAGGCTAGGCTTATGTCGCAGGCACTTCGTAAACTTACTTCAACCATAAGCAAAACAGGTTGTTGTTGCATATTCATTAACCAGTTGCGTGAAAAAATCGGTGTTATGTTTGGTAATCCTGAAACTACCACCGGTGGTAATGCTTTGAAGTTTTATGCTTCAGTTCGTTTGGATATCCGCCGTCAGACTCAGATAAAGGATGGCGATGTTGCCATAGGTAACAGGGTAAAGGTAAAAGTGGTTAAAAACAAAGTAGCTCCGCCATTTCGCACCGCTGAGTTCGATATCATCTATGGTGAAGGTATTTCAAAATTCGGTGAAATTATCGACCTTGGAGTCGAAAAGAATATCATCAAGAAAAGCGGATCATGGTTCAGCTATGGTGAAACTAAATTAGGCCAGGGTCGCGATGCACTTAAGAAATTACTTGCCGACAACCCTGAACTTTGTGAGGAAATAGAAGTCAAACTGATTGAGGCGTTGAAAGCGTAATTGTTCTTTAAACCTGACATAACTAAAAAACTCCGGAGGATTTTCCTGCCGGAGTTTTTTTATGCAATGCTATTGATCGTTTCTCACCCAAATTCTTATTTATTATCTCAGATTCTGATTCAGGCAGTATTCTTCTTACTCAGTAACTCTTTTCGCATCACTTTTGCATCGCAATTGCAACCGGATGAACAACCATGTTCATTGATTTTATTCTTCGATGGAAAAATAGTTTTAAATAAGCTCACCAACACAAAGCCACTGGCAACTGCCACAATTATATAAGTAATGATTTCCTGAATTTGCATAATTCCTTTAAATTAGATTTTTAATGGATGGGAAATAGTGTATTACCGAAAGCCATGAGATAAACAAGGTAAAAACCAGCAGGAATATTGCCCAAATGGCAGCAGGTAATTTCGTAATTTTTTGCAGGTTTGTGGCATCACCGGCCTTTTTAGGTTGTTTTATTGATAATACAAACAACACAACCGACGAAAGTATAGCGTCCGTGAAAATTACCACCGAATAAAATGTCGCCAATGTGTAAATCAATGGCTTGTTGTTAAAGTATATTAATAACAAATTGAGTAATACAAATGTTGCGGCCCAGAATAATCCGTACGCATTCCGGAGTGATAAAATCATGATTATCAGCGCAATGCTGGTTAAAATAAAAAGTATGTAAAGATAATAACCTCTATGCATCAGGAAAAGGCAAAGCCAGCCTGTTAGTGCCGAAACCGGATAACCTGCCAGGGCAATAAGTGCCTGCGGAAATTTGCCTTTGGCCTTTGTTACGGTGGTTCCGGATGTGTCGGCAAAGAGATTTACTGCAATTACTTCGCCGCTAAGCAAAAGCGTTGCAAAAGCATGTCCTGCCTCGTGAACCAGTGTATTTACACTTCTGAAATATTTTCCCAAAACAGGAATCCGTGTAAGCAAAAGTGCTGTAATCAGCAGGATGTAGAATACTAAGGTAGGATTTGAAGTAAGCCAGTCCATTATAAATATATTAGAAAAACAGAGAACCTATCTGGAATAAAGCCAGAGAGCCAAGGTACGCTAAAGTGGTGGTATAAACAACTACAAACATAGCCCATTTCCAGTGTCCCGATTCGCGGCTGATGGCCGATACCACTCCGATACATGGGAAATAGATAAGTATGAATAGCATGAAACTCAGTGCAACCAAAGGTGTGAAAACTGGTTTTCCGATTTTTGGTCCACTCGCATAGTACTGATTCTGAAGTTTTTCAACCAATGGCTGGGTGCCTTTATCCGAATTTTCTGTCTGGTATAAAACTCCTAATGTTCCAACCACAACTTCTTTGGCCGAAACACCCGTAAGGAGTGCTACACTCATTTTCCAGTCAAATCCCAACGGACGCATCACAGGCTCAATAAAATGCCCGATACGCCCGATAAAGGAGTTTTTCTGCTGAGCTGTGCGAATGTCGAAATTAAGTTCTTTTTCCTTTACTGAAAATGCTGAAATAAGAGAATCCTTTTCTGCTTTTGAAATTACAGTTGATTGATTTACTGATAACTTAGTTTTTTGTAATGTTGAAATCTGTGCCTCAATCTGCTGTTTTTCATCGAAATGAACCGGGAAATAACCTAACGCCCAGATTATAATCGAGGAAATCAGGATTATTCCTCCGATTTTCTGAAGATACTGACCGGTTCGGTGCCACATATGCCTCACAATACTTCGTAAAGTCGGAACACGGTAGGGTGGTAGCTCCATTACAAAAGGAACATCCTTTTTTCGAAAAATTGTTTTACGAAAAACCAGCGCTGATCCTATTGCCAGCATAACTCCTGTAAAATAAATTCCGAATAATATGGTTCCCTGGTAGGATTGGAAAAATGCTGTTATAAATAGTATATACACCGGCAAGCGTGCACTGCACGACATAAAAGGATTGATAAGCATGGTGATAAGCCTGTCGCGACGGCTTTCAATAATTCTGGTCGAAAGTATTGCAGGAACATTGCAGCCAAATCCCATCAGCAACGGAATAAATGATTTGCCATGGAGTCCGATCTTGTGCATCGCTTTATCCATAATAAAAACAGCCCTGGCCATATAGCCGGTATCTTCCATTAACGAAATAAACAGATACAACAGCAGTATATTGGGCAGGAAGGTAATTACTCCACCAACACCACCGATAATACCCTGAATAAGAAGATCTTTGAACATTCCATCAGCCATGTTCGACTGTATAAGAGCTGAAATTTCCTGAACTGCCCATTGAATCCACTGCATGGGATAATTGCCTAATTTAAAAGTACCGTAAAAAGTGGCCCACATTAGTCCTATAAAGATAGGTATGCCCCATATTTTATGAGTGATAAAAGTGTCGATTATTTCGCTGTTGCGACGACGTGTTTGCGGATTTGCTTTTAATGTTTCGGCAAGAGCGCCGGCAATAAATCCATACTTGGCATCCGTGATAAGTGTTTCAGTATCTTCACGCTGCTCCAGTTCTATCCTTGCCAGTTCTCGTTTGACAGTTTCCGAGATTTCACCTGAATTTTTAAGTTTTATAGTTTTTTGAAGCGCGTCAGGATCTTTCTCCAGCAGTTTAATTGCCAGGAAGCGGGATGAAATTTTATTCAGAAAATCATCATTTTCCGGAATCCGGATTTTCCGCTGAACGGCTTTGATTCCTTCCTCCAGCGAAATTCCATAATTAATATGAATATGCCTCGACACCTTGTCGCTGCCTTCGCAAACTTCAATTATTTTCGAGAAAAGTTCATGTATCCCTTTTCCTTTGGAAGCTACTGTGGGAATAAACGGAACTCCCAGCATTCGGCCCAGGTGTTCATAGTCAAGAACATCGCCTTTACGTATAAATTCGTCAAACATATTCAGGGCAACTATTACCCTGATATCCATATCAATAAGCTGTGTTGTAAGGTATAAATTACGCTCTAGGTTCGATGCATCAACCACATTTACAACCACATCCGGCATATTTTCGTTGATAAAATCGCGGACATAAAGTTCTTCGGGCGAATACGCTGTAATTGAATACGTTCCGGGAAGATCGGTGATGATAAATTCATATCCTTCCTGATCAAACCTGGCTTCCTTGGCATCAACCGTTACTCCGCTGTAATTGCCAACACGTTCGCGCGAATTTGAAGCATAATTGAAAAGCGTAGTTTTACCCGAATTTGGATTACCTACAAATGCAATATGAATGATTTTGGTTTTGCCTGAATAACTGGTATTTTCGGAAACTTCATATAGTGTGCCCGAATAATTAGATTCCTGATTTGGTTTGTTAAGGGGATCAACCTCAATAAGAAAAGCTTCACTTAACCTGAGTGTAACATTATAGCCTAGTATGTTATATTCAACAGGATCCTGTAAAGGCGCTTTCTTTATAACCGTAACTTCTTTACCGACAACAAACCCCATCTCGGTGATCCTTTTGCGAAAAGCGCCACGTCCTTTTACTCTAAGGATTGTGGCTTTGCCGCCGGGTTCTAGTTCACTGAGATTCACAGGTAATTATTATTAAGATTAAATAAATATTGGTGCAAAGATACTCGCTTTATTTAATACTGAAGTATCAAATAATTCAAAAAAACTTAATGAAAGGAAGGTAACCAGAATTCACAGTCTGAACTGACTTGTTAAATCAACTAAAGCAATTCTTCATCCGGTTCAGCCGGAAAAGCGATTGCATGCAATGCAGGCAGAAGTGCGGCAATCCTTGCACCCCAATGTGAAATAAAGAGGTGGCGACATTCGTAAACGGCATTTTGCTTTGCATAGGTATGATTCTTCTGGTAAAGAAGCACAAAATCTTTCAGATCCTGATATAAATCGGCAAAATGTTCGGAAAGGCTGGCCTTAAGTGGCATATTATCAGCATTTTCGTAGGATAATGTGAAAAATTCATCCTTACCTTGAAATACCGTTAACAAAGCATTGTAAATACTTTCCCATTGATCCTCATTTACAAATCGTTCGCCGAAATAATCCTCATCAACTTCAACTACAGGGAGTATTGCACCTTTTAGGTAGAGCAACGGACAGATTTTAGCATAATACTGAAGAACTTCTTCTGGATTGTATTTGTCAGCTTTTTCGGTAAAAATGCAGAATTCATTGGCTACCGTGAACATATCCAGTACGTTGGCCGAAACTGAAGGATCGGAATTTGGGGTATTGGTCATACTAAACTATTCAATATTTTTAATATTCTGAATCGCCAAAGGTATTAATTTGATTGGTGATACTTTCGGAATTTCTGCAAAAGAAAGTGCCTTCCGGACACTTATTAAAATTTGAGAAACATAAGGGCTATAGCTTTTTCATAATTATGAGCCGCGCATCTGAAGTTCCTTTATTTGTAAAACCGCGGTTAGCATTTTTTTCAATCTCAGCCACATCATACAATTCAAGTCTGGTATCAATATCTCCCATATTCAGATATACTTCTCCCGAAACAATACTTACAACTACATCTGCATGATTTGGATGCTGCGCAATTACCTGGCCTGGCTTAACACAAAGGTGTATTACCTCCAAAGTTGAAGATGAATGAATAATGTAACCTTCAAGGTCATGGGGGACTTTAGTGGTTTCGGAAAGGGAAATTTTTTTCATTTTTTTGGTTTTTTTTTGGTTTGTGCTTTGGGAGATATTAAATTATCCACTATATGTGTTACCGCAAAAAGCGGTCGTCGGATAATCATTCTTGGTCCGGCCCAGCGCATCACCAGCCTCATTTGCTCGCGCATTTGCGGCGAATAGCAATGTACGGGACATTCCTTACAAACCGGTTTCCTTTCACCATACATGCAGGATAACAGGCGTTTTTCCGAATATGCCGAAAGCTGCGCGCAGTCATTACATAATGAACCTTTGGTATTGTGATGAGCCCGGCAATACATATGTATCATTGTTTGTACAATGATTGCTTCTCTTTCGCGACGGGACTTCAGGACGAACATGGCTTTTATAATTTATTCCCTTATCATGGTCAGAAGCATGATAAATTTTGCATTTGCATTAACAGCGTGAGGAATATTGGCAGGCATAATTATACTTTGTCCGGCTGTGAGCTGGTTGGGTTTCCCGCCAATTACAACTTCTGCACTTCCCTGCATGATTTGTACCATAGCATCAAAAGGAGCAGTATGCTCGCTTAGTTTCTGACCTGCATCAAATGCAAAAAGAGTAATGTTTCCTTTTTCCTTCTGTATAATCCGTTTGCTCACAATTCCATCAGTTTGGTAGCTGATTGAATCGGCAAATACGAAGGGAGTTCCGTGTTCAATTTTTTCGGTTGACATTTTTATTTTCAGTTAAAAGTTAATGGGAAAAAGTTAATGGTCGTGTAAAGTTAGTTAAAGGTTAATGGGAAAAAGTTAATGGTTTCTAAAGGTTAAATTATCAAGAAATAGAACATTGGTTTAGTTGTAAAATGACTTATAGATCAGATAGCCAGTTTTTTGTAGACTAATTTCTAATAACTATTTTCTAATAACTAATTTCCATTAACCATTTTCCATTAACTAAACCCTGCTAAACCCCGCTACACCCATTCTTCATGCAAAACATCTCCTTTAATCCCTACCACAATTTTCTTGATCGGAATATTTCTGCCCG
>JBBSDG010000128.1:0-10694 GCA_038249635.1 Bacteroidales bacterium
ACGAATAGTGAATAACGAATAGTGAATAACGAATAGTGAATAACGAATAGTGAATAACGAATAGTGAATAACGAATAGTGAATAACGAATAGTGAATAACGAATAGTGAATAGACTTACACGGTAATTATCGCACTAATTGGAACTAACCGGGGTAAAGATAAAGCTTAGAAGTGTAGAAAAATGGACTTTGTAATAAGCTAATATACAGTAGGTTAATTTTAGTTAAATGAAATTGATGAGCGATGAGGTGATGAGTGAAGATTGAATAATGAAGATTGAAGATTTGAAAGTGGATATGGAAGGCAGAATAAACCGGTTGAGACTACTTAAGTTGAAGGTCAACATTCGCAGAATTTTTGATAAAAAAAATGGCTCCAATGGAGCCTTTTACATTTTAATTTCGTCCTGGTTTTTATTTAAAAACCTGTAATCTGTTAACTGGTATGAATTTACCGGTGCCAGATCAATCCATTTTTTATATTTAAAATACCATTTCCATTGTATGGAACGGAATAAGCCTCCTTGCCTGAGGAAAGAATGAACAAAAGGATGCAGGTTAATTTTGAGGTATTCTTCGTTCTGATCCTGGAGGAGATACTGAATATTGTTTTCAATTTCGTCGGTAAGCAGAATACTTGGCTTAATTTCGCCGGTACCGCCACAGGTAGGGCATTTCTCAAGTATCGAGAGATTTGTTTCCGGACGTACGCGCTGGCGTGTTACCTGAACCAATCCGAATTTGCTTGGAGGCAAAATGGTATGCTTGGCATTATCCTTAGCCATTTCATCCTTCAGTCGCTGGTAAAGTTTGCGGCGGTTGGAGCCTTCGTGCATATCGATAAAATCGACCACAATAATGCCACCCATATCGCGAAGACGAAGCTGGCGGGCTAT
Organism: Bacteroidales bacterium; assembly: GCA_038249635.1. GTDB lineage: Bacteria > Bacteroidota > Bacteroidia > Bacteroidales > UBA4417 > UBA4417. The sequence goes on from JBBSDG010000128.1 coordinate 897, forward strand.
TTCAGTAGCAGCTTCCAGGTTCACCGAAAGGGCATTTTCCTCCTGGCTGCTGTCACTGTTTACCTTGTGACCGCTGTTAACGTCAATAACATGCAAGGCTTCGGTGTGCTCAATAATCAGATAAACACCGCTTTTAATAGTAACTATTTTGCCAAACGAATTCTTTATCTGCTTATCAATCCCAAAATTATCGAAGATCGGAATCTTGCCTTTGTAAACCTTAACAATATCAACCTTATCGGGTGATATGGTGCGGATGTAGTTTTTAACTTCTTCAGCAACATTGGGATCGTCAACATGAATGTTGTTAAACGATTCGTTCAGCATATCCCGAAGAATTGCCGAAGTGCGATCGAGTTCGCTTACAATTTTCTGAGGCGCTTTGGCACCGTACATTTTAGGCGCTACCGATTCCCATTTCTGAACCAAGTTATTGAGGTCGGCATCAAGGTCGGCTACACGCTTTCCTTCGGCAACGGTACGAATAATAACGCCGTAATTTTTAGGACGAATGCTGGAAATAAGTCTTTTCAGACGATTGCGTTCGTCGGCACTCTTAATTTTCTGCGAAATGGAAAGCCGGTTGCTGAAAGGAACCAGCACCAGGTAACGTCCTGCAAACGAAATTTCGGATGAAATACGCGGACCTTTGGTTGAAATAGGCTCTTTGGCAATCTGAACAAGGATTTGCTGATTGGGAATAAGTACCTGCGAAATTTTGCCGGTCTTTTCAATATCAATTTCAACTTCAAAATCCTGCATCTGGCTCTGGGCTTCTTTGCCAGCCAATGCATTACGTGTATATTTCTGGAAGGAGTTTATTTGAGGACCCAGGTCGAGGTAATGCAAAAATGCATCTTTCTCATAGCCTACATCCACAAAAGCAGCATTCAATCCAGGCATAATTTTCTTAATTCTGCCTAAATACACATCCCCAACAGCAAAACTATTGTTAGTTTTTTCCTTATTAAGTTCAACCAATACTTTTTCCTCCAGAAGTGCGATGTTAACTTCGGAGTCTTCGGCATTTATAATTAATTCTTTGTTTACCACAGCTATATTAGCTTTCAGATATTTACACCAGATAACATCTTAATGCTGAACATACTGCAAAAAGATGGGCGGGTAAAGGTAGTTAAAAAAAATTTCACCACATGAATAAAATACGATTCATGTGATGAAATCATAGAGTTGTGAATGGTTATTTCTTCTTGTGACGATTCTTGCGTAAACGTTTTTTTCGTTTATGCGTTGACATTTTATGTCTTTTACGTTTCTTTCCGCTTGGCATACCTTGCAATTTAATGATAGAGAATTCTGAATTTATTTAACTTTATTCTTCACTTCGCTAACAAAAACTTTAGCTGGTTTAAATGAAGGGATGTTGTGAGCCGGAATGATGATTGTAGTATTTTTTGAAATATTACGGCCGGTTTTTTCAGCTCTTTGTTTCACTACGAAACTACCAAAACCTCTGAGGTAAACATTTTCGCCATCAGCCATTGCTTTTTTGATAGCATCCATGAATGATTCTACTGTCTGCTGTACAGCTACTTTCTCAATGTTTGTTTTACTGGCTATTTCAGCAACGATTTCTGCTTTAGTCATTTTTTAAAATGTTTTAAAAATGTTTAATGAATTGATTATAAATTTCTTAATGGGCTGCAAATATACAGAGTTTTTTTAACTCCCAAACGAAAGCAATGTTTTTTTTATATTGTTTTTAAAAAAATCGTCGTTTTTTTGCTCATTATCAATTTTTTTTGCCAAAATAGTTGGAATTTCAAAATAAATACTACTTTTGCAGTCCCTACCAAGAACGGTGTCGTAGCTCAGTTGGTAGAGCAACGGACTGAAAATCCGTGTGTCACTGGTTCAATTCCAGTCGACACCACCGAAAGGGACTTAAGGACTGAAAGAAATTTCGGTCCTTTTTTGTTTTTAAGGTTTTTCGAACGATTTCGGATTTCCTTCATTTTTTCGCGTTAAGATGCAAATTCTGCTTTATTGATTTAAGGCTATGCTAAATCATTTATTTATTTTGATGGATGGCAGATGTACTTAATAAGGAAACCCTGAGTTATAATATGAGCCGGATCAAAGAGAAGAATACGAAGCCGGAGATAATAAAAGAATGGTTTCTTTACAAAATATCCCTTTTACATTTTGGCTTTTTTAAAACAAAATAGATTAGTTTTACACTGTTCTTTTTTGCTACTCAATAACAATATTTTGAGAAATGGATTATACCAATATCTTTATTGCAAATGATCAGCCAACTACTTGCCCGAAATGTGGTAATAGAACAGAGATTATTGTAGAACTAAATTATACGCCCTATATTGTCCAACACCATCAATGCCTTTCAGATTATTGCAGTCATAAATTTGTAGTAGAGAATGATATTGAAAACCCAGAATTAGCATGAAAGAAGGACAAAAATTGTGGACCAGGAATGAATTAATTCTTGCAATAAATCTTTATTGTAAACTACCTTTTGGAAGATTACACAGATTAAATCCCGAAGTTATTAAATTAGCAAGTATTATTGAAAGGACACCCGGTGCTGTTTCATACAAGTTGGTCAATTTTGCAAGTCTTGATCCAAGTCTAAAAGCGAGAGGAATAAACGGTGCTTCAAATGCAAGTACAATGGATAAAGATATTTGGAATGAATTTTATCAAAATTGGGATATTCTGCCTTTTGAAAGTGAAAAGCTTCTCGCAAAAATGGAGCATACAACAGTTGAACATTTAAATCATATTCCTGAATCTGAATTACCAAAAGAAGGAAAAACAAGAGAACAGATAGTAAAAATCAGAGTTAATCAATTCTTCTTCAGAAGTGCAATTTTAGCCTCCTACAATAACACATGCTGTATCACTGGCCGTCATCAACCGGAACTTTTAATTGCAAGTCATATCAGGCCTTGGGGCTTGGATGAAAAAAAATCGCTTGAATCCAAGTAATGGAATTGCTATCAATGCTTTGCATGATAGAGCTTTCGAGAATGGTTTGTTGACAATAACACCTGAATACATTATTAAAATTTCATCAATTTTACAGAAACAGATGAAAAGTACTTCAGTCAATAATTATTTCATTAAGTATCACAATAATGAACTCTTATTGCCGTTCAGGTTTCTGCCTGATGTGGAATTTTTAAAATATCATAATCAGGAACGTTTTAAACCTTAGATTATGGATACCAAAAGGCTACTTGAAACAATTGCGGATATATCATACATAGCAGGTCAAACTCAATATTTTTCAGGAGATTCACGAAGAGATATATCAGAGATGATATTTTGGGCTAAGGAATTTGAAGAAATCCACAAAAACACCGATTGGGATCGTGAAGATTATATAATGACGATTAATGGATTTGCTATTAATAAGCTCAAGGAAGCAACTCTTATATCCTAAGGAATTTCCAATAAACCGAAAGCGTATATTTGCAAAACCAATTACATTAACATCCCAAAGATTTTTTCCGGTATGTTACATCAAAAAAAATTAATAATGTTAAACCGCATCCATCACACCTCTATTATCTGCTCAGACTATCAGAAGTCTAAAGCCTTTTATACCGGTATATTAGGCCTTGAAATTATAAGGGAAACCTACAGGCAGGAGCGGGATTCGTATAAACTGGATCTGTCGCTTAATGGGGAGTATGTTATTGAGCTGTTTTCATTTCCTTCGCCTCCGCAGCGGGTATCATATCCGGAGGCGGCAGGTTTGCGCCATATCGCATTCGAAACCGATAAGCTGGATCAAACTATTGAAGCCTTAAGTAAGCATAATATCCTGGCCGAGCCAATCCGCGTTGATGAAACCACAAACAAGCATTTTACCTTTATTTTTGATCCCGATAATTTACCGATCGAATTGTACGAGAAATAAATCAAGCAGTTGAGTTTACTTCAGGATGTTTGTCGGTTTTGAATTATGATTTGAATTTTAAATGAATAATTTATTCCACTTTACATCACGTTTCAAATTGCTTTAATAGTAGAAAGAGAAAAGTTAGGATTAGAAAACCTTAAATTAAGTTGTGCTCGCTCAATAAAGTGCTTAATCCATTAAAGTTAAAAGGCTTTTGTGTGTACCCATCCATTCCGGCTTTAAATATTGAAACTTTGTCAGGGTTTGTTGTTATTGCAATTATAGTAGTATGTCCTTTTGCAGGGTAATCCTTTTCTATTCTCCTGATTTCAGTTGCTGCCTGGAGGCCATCCATTTCAGGCATTTGTATATCCATTAAAATAAGATCATATTTTTTAGCCTTGAAACAGTTCACAGCTTCAATTCCGTTTTTTGCAATATCCACTTCATGGCCATAATGTTTCAAATAAAACGAGGTTACTTTTTGACTCAACTCATCATCCTCAGCCAGTAAAATAGTAAGTTCTCTCATTGGATCTTAATTCTGATAATTTCTTATTTATGCTTCTTGTTCGGAAAATTAGAGGTTTACTAGCTTAATTCATAGATACTTTTCTATTAACGGAGGTTTCTTTTATTAATTGTGAATTGTAAATTCTGGATGCATGGAAAAATTTGAAAGGATTTCTCACTTAGCACTAATTTTTAATCCCATTAAATATAAAAATGAATATTCTAAAAAATTCATTACATTTGCATTCTATAGGCTACATCACAAAATATAGTTCAAAATCATATCGCCTATAGAATGCATTCAATATAACTTTAATCAAATGGCAACAGAGGCTAATTCATCAAACTGGTACAATTTAAGCGATATAGCTATTGCTTCTCAGCTGGGGAGATTTCTCAGGCAAATCCGACTGGAACAAAATCTAACCCAGGAAAATCTTGCCGTTAAAGCAGGCCTGTCGCGCAGCGCCATATATGAATTGGAAAACGGCAAATGCGCAACATCACTTAACACTATAATACAGGTACTAAGGGCGCTTGAGCATTTGCATTTATTTGATACGTGGGAACCGGCGGACGAAGACAAGCCTTCGAAGATGGCAAAAGTGCCGGGCAAAATACGGTTACGCGATTCAATACCGTCAAAGTATGAGCGAAAAAAGGAAGAAAACGAATGGGAATGGCTGTAACGTGAAAGCAGGGTATTGAACAAGATCAATATGCACTAAAATAATAGTCCCACAGCATGTTGCGATTTTAGATATGAAGCTTTGGTTTTGGTTTAAAGAGAATATAAAAATTGTAATACCACACTATTTATATTTGTTCAAAAAAAAAGCATATTCCTGAAATATATGTATATTTGTTTGGGATATTAATATTCCGTCCGGAAACCGGACAGCAATATTTTTTTCTTACCTAAAAACCAAGTGTCAAAAAACTTTTTTCAGTATTAATATCTGTTAAAAGTGTGCTTAAAACCGCTTCTGAATTCATATAACTCCAGTTAACTACTATATAAAAATCAAAGAGTTATCACCCCTGGTTATTCTATCAATGGTCGTGCTTTTTGTTCTCCCCCTGCTATTAAGTTTTACTCCACGATCCAAAACCAGGTAAAAATCCATCCCTGTTAAATGGCGGATAACCTCAAAGACTAAAATATAGAATAAAATTCCCACTACATTGCTCATTTAAACCATCCTGTTATATGGCTAATATTTATTCCGAAAGAAACATTCTTCAAAATATTGATAATGTTTGTAAAACAATAAAAATTATAAGGCTTCTCACTATATTCTTAATCTTGTTTTTAGGCATGGGCGCACAATTTAAAGCTCATGGGCAACCATGTAAAGTCAGTGTAACTAGTGATTTAGCTTCCATTTGCCCCGGGGGAGCCGCAAATCTCACAACTACTGTTCAGAATGCTGCAGGACCTTTTACTTATTCATGGGCTCCCAACAATTCAGGACTTTCAGATTCTAAAATATCTAACCCGGTTGCTAAGCCAAATGCAACAACCTTTTATATAGTTACGGTAAATGGAGGTGGCTGCAATAACGTGAAAGGCAGTCTTTCGCTAATCGTTAATCCGCTTCCTAATCCTATTGTTACTGGAGCTACGTCGGTATGCCAGGGTTCGGCAAAAAATATATATTCCGTGATAGATGTTCTAGGCAACAGCTATTTTTGGACAGTAACCGGGGGGACATTCGTAGGTATGCAAAATACGAATGAAGTAACGGTAACATGGGGTGCTGCTGGATTCGGGTCTATTACAGTAACCGAAACCAATCTAGTAACCGGATGCAAAAAAACGTTGCCCAAAAGCATCACTATAAATGCCTTGCCATCTGTAAACTTCACATCAGTACTTAAAGGAGATGCATGCAGTGGCAGGTACCAGTTTAATACAACATCCCCGGCTTCGGCAACAGGACTGACATACAAATGGACTTTTAGTGATAAAAGCTATGCGGAAACTACCAGAGACCCACTTCATCAATTTCACCCTCATGGGGATTTATTTCAAGATATTATTACCACACTCACTGTTAAAAACAGTTCAGGGTGTGTGGATTCAACAAAAAAAACCATCAGCAATGTTAAGCAACGCCCTGATGCAAGTCTTTCGACACCTACCTTTAAGCAATGTGGATCCCTTGGCCCCTTTAACCTGAAAATAACCAATAATTCTTCCACCAAACCCACCAACAAGCGATACCAGATCGAATGGGGTGATGGCACTCCGATCCTGGATCTGGCTGGCAGTTTTAACACAGAAATCAGTCACACTTACATACCAATTGGCTCTTTTGACCTGAAGTTTATAGTTACCGGGAATAACAATTGTATTGATACTGTCACATATCTGGTGTTTAATGGTAGTAATCCCGGACTTGGCGTTAAAAGTCCGGGAAATACCACCGGCTGTACCAACGGTTCTTCGTGCTTTACATTTGAAATATCTGGAATTTCGAAGAATGTTGAAACAAATTATACTTTCGATTTCGGTGATGATAGCCCTGTTGAAAGCTATACACAGGCTGAATTGGAAATGAAGCCATTTCTTGAACACTGTTACCTGAAACCATCCTGTGAAAGGCCGAATTCAGAATATATTCTCACAGCACGTGCAATTAACGAATGCAAACCAGACGGAACAAAATTTGAAATCAATTCAATAATTGTTTCCGCACCGCCTGAATCAAAGTTTTCTAATCCTCAAAATGCCTGTATCGGGATACCGCTTACTTTCGAAAATACATCGACCAACGGCTGTTATATTTATGCCAGCATACCATCGATAAAAGCTTATAACCGATGGTATGTAGATGGTGTTTCTGTAAAGTATGATCCTTTTGTTGAGATTCTCCCTAACCTGCAACATACGTTTACAACTGCCGGGATGCATAATGTTTGCCTTGTAACCTGGAATGATTGCAGCCCTGATACCAGGGATTCCATTTGCCAGGAAATATGCGTAAGCCCACTTGAAACGGCTAGTTTCGATCTGGATGTTGATAATGGTTGCTCACCATTGGAAGTTAGTGCAACCAATACTTCCGTTACAGGTTCATGTACTACTCCAACATTTACCTGGACAGTAGTTTACGATGATCTTGCCTGCCCGCCAAATACCAGCAACTGGAGTTTCACTTCAGGTACTGATGCTGGTACAAAAGATCCTGTATTTAGCTTTGATAATCCTGGCGTTTATACCATATCGCTTACTATTTCGAACGGCTGTGGAACCGGAACATCTCTGATTCAGTCAAAAACAGTAACTGTAAAAGGAAAACCTACAGTAATTGCCCTGACACCGGCAGATATATATTTGTGTTCGAAAGGGCAGCAACTAACATTTTCGCCCACATTTACTACAAATTGTGATAAACCGGCCGAGCCTTATTTGTGGACGGTTACACCAACGCCGTTGACAGCCATTTCTTCCTTTACCGGAGGCACTAATAATAAATCAGAGAAACCGATCATTTCATTTGCTGATTATGGCGACTATTTAGTTAAAGGAACCGTTAAAAATGGCTGCGGAGAGAATTCCACGACACAGACAATTCATGTTGCTAAGCCCGTTGCCGATAATAAAATATCAATAATTACGCCAGTCGGCGGGGAATTGTGTGCCGGGCAAACTTCAACAGCGGTTGTAATTGAAGGGCCTGCACCTACTGACGGCAGCGCATCTTTTACATATCAATGGCAGGAGAATTTGAACTGCGATTATTCGGCATCCGGAATCTGGACCGATATTGCAATAGGAGGAACAGTGCAGAACTATTCTTTACTTTCTCTTACATCAACCAGATGTTTCAGGCGTATTGTTAAAGATAAAGGCAACTGCCCAAGCCCGTCCGATCCTGTGCAGGTGTTGTATAAAGAGATTAAAAATAACGATATTGGAAATTCACAGCAAATTTGTAAAAACTCAATTCCGGCGTTGCTAACGGGAAGTCCTGCGCTAGCAGTTGGAGGCACAGTTACCTACCAATGGGAACAATCGGCTGAAGAAACAACTGGCTATCTTCCTATAAACCTCTCAAATACTGCGACTTATCAGCCTGGAAGCCTTAGTATAACTACATTTTTTCGCAGGGCAGCAATTTCGTTGCCTTGTCCTCCTGATTATTCACCTCCGGTAAAAATAACCGTGGTTGATCCAATCAGCAACAACTCAATATCATCGGACCCGGAGATTTGCCAAGGCACTAAACCTACCACTTTCACCTCATCAACGCCGACAGGCGCAGGAGGCAGTTATACTTACGAGTGGCAAGCTGCAACCGAAACATCCTATCCTACTTTTACCTCAATAACCGGGGCAACCGAGGCAACCTATTCACCACCTGATATTAATTCAAAAACCTACTTCAGGCGAATTGTATCCACACCAGCCAACAATTGTCTTAAAAGTCAAAGTAATGAATTTACTATCAATACCTTACCTATTCCAAACGTAAAAATAACCGGTCCAACCACACCATTGAGTAACGGATCATCAGTACCTCTTGTAAGTGAAATTACAGGTGGAAACCCACCCTATTCAAATTGCCAATGGACACCGGAAAATTACCTCAAACTACCGACAAATGATTGCGCCAAGGTTATAACCGTTAATCTTGATGCAGGAAGAGAATTTATCCTATCGGTTACTGACTCAAAAGGATGTAAAGGAACCGGAAAGGCATTCGTTGATATTCAGGGCGACGCACTTACTTTTACAATTCATGCAAATCCTGCCACAATATGTCCGGGCGACCTGGTTCATTTATGGGCCGAAGCTTCAGGTGGCAGCAATGATTATTCCTATAAATGGGATGAAGGTGGGAATTCGTATTTTAAGGATGCATTTGATGTAAATCTGAATCAGTCAACAACTTTTACATGCGTGGTAACTGATAACCAAACAGGAGTCACATCTATCCTTAAAGATATAACCGTTGTGGTTTCACCCAGACCTGTCATAAACAGTGTTCTTACCGCAGAAATATGTTCCGGCGAACAGCTCAATTATTCCCCGAATGCGGATGTGGCTGGTACTACCTTTATCTGGAAATCAGATCCCGGAGCAAATTATTCTGGCAATACTAGTTTCCCCTCTCCGGGAAAATTAGTTATTGAAGATAAATTGATTAACCTGGGCAGCGCTGACGAGGTAGTGCATTACTCTGTTACACCAAGGCGACCTGACCAGCCTTATTGTGAAGGAAGTCCTGTGGATTTATATGTAACGCTTAAACCTGAAGCGCAGGTAATCAACTCATTTATGAAACAGACTGTAGTCAGTGGTTTCGAGTCGGTAGCGGTTAATTTTAATTCAAACGTTTCGAATGCAGGATTTCTTTGGAAATTTGATCCTGAATCGGGTTGCAAGG
>JBBSDG010000129.1:0-10655 GCA_038249635.1 Bacteroidales bacterium
AGGTACGATAAGGATGGCCAGTATATTTACAGAGATAACATTGTGATGGTTAGCATGATTATCAACAGCAAGGGAGATGTTACCGGAATGGTGGGCGAAGCTGCTTTAGATGGATGTAAAGTTACCCGAAACCGCGGCTGGTTAAGCCGTACGTTAAATATTAAAACCGATTTTATAGTCAAGGGAAAGCTTATCGGGAAAACCTTTGAAAAAGATAGTATTCTGAATAAGGATATAAGTATTCCTTTTAACATTAATAATGGGGAGTTAAAGGGAAGTTTATTTCTGAATAACGCCGGGCAGAATTATCCGGTTATAAGTAGCTTTAAACTTAAAAAGCTATAGCTGTCTGGCAAATAAATTCATCTAAGTTTTGTAATATTACGCAAACAGGGTAGATAGAAATTGAAATATTAACTATTCCCGACATACAGTAATTGTTAAACAGGATTTCTTTTTTCGATATGCAACCTTATATGACTATGTGAATATCTGATAGTTAAATTAGCTTTAGATTTATTTTATTGAAAAGCATTAAACAGGCTCAATTATTGTTTTTTTCTTCAATTCAATAAGTATATTTGCAGGCTCAAAACAGGTAGTTTTTTTGCCTTCCATAGTAAAAATGAATGTGCAAATGGGTTAAACTAATCTGCTATCACTACTAAATAAAATATTTCAGAACAAATTATAAATTCAAAAAAACGCTCCAGCCTTTTAGAGACCAACTTTTATGAAAGAACAAAGCATGAATGAATTGCCTTTGATGAATGAAAACGAAGGCATTGTATTATTTTATCCGAATGTTTCGGAAAATGCGATTGAGGAAGTAGCCAAAGTTTTGCGTTCGCGATGGATCGGGCAGGGGCCTAAAGTTTCTCAGTTCGAGATGGAATTTGAAGAGAAGTTTTTAACTGATAATACTGCTTTGGCTGTTGGTTCGGGTACAGATGCTCTGCACCTGGCCTATATTTTAGCAGGAGTTGAACCAGGAGATGAAGTAATTGTTCCGGTTTTTACCTGTACGGCAACAAATATCCCGTTTTTGTACATGGGTGCCGTTATCAGGTTTGCTGATGTGGATCCTGAAACGCTGAATATCAATGTGGATCATGTAAGGACATTGGTAAATAATAAGACTAAAGCAATAGTATGCGTTCACTATGCAGGTTTGCCCTGCGATATGGACGAACTGATGCAAATAGCAAAAGAAAATAATATTGCTTTAATTGATGATTCAGCTCATGCGCTGGGAGCTAAATATAAAGGACAGAACATTGGTGAGATAACTGATTTCTCCATATTTTCTTTCCAGGCAATCAAACATATTACAACCGGTGATGGCGGAATGCTTACCATTAAAAATAAAGATCTGGTCGAAAAGGCTAAACGGATACGGTGGTTTGGAATCGACCGCTCAGCCAAGCAAATGGGAATCTGGGAAAACGATATTTACGAAATCGGCTATAAATACCAGATGAATGATATTGCTGCCGTTTTAGGTATTACAGCCCTTGCCGAATTTGATAACACCTTAAAATACCGTCAATTGCTTTTTGCCGAATACGAAAAACAATTGGCCGGAATTGAGGGCATAAAACTGATAGGAACAGGATTAAAAGACCGTGAACATGCGGCCTGGCTTTGCACCGTGCTGGCAGATCGCCGTCCGGACCTTATGAAAAAACTTCGCGAATTCAAGATTGAATCCAGCCAGGTTCATTACCGGAACGACCGTTATACCGTTTTTGGCGGACGAAGATCTGATCTTCCAAATATGGATTTTGTAGAAGATAAGTACCTTGTACTTCCGTTACATCTGAAGATGAAAATTGAGGATGTTCAATATATTGGGAAAGTGATCAGAAGCGGCTGGTAGAGTGAGTTTCATTATTACCGCACCCTAAGAGAAGTAGAAGCGCCGGTTTTCAGGCCGCTGAGCGAAGTCGAGGCGCCGGATTACAGGCCGCTGAGCGAAGTCGAAGTGCCGGTTTTCATACACCCACTCACCATCTCCCATCTCCCTTTCTCTGTGTCTCCTTGTCTCCAAGTCCCCTTGTCCCCTTCTCCTTCGCTTAATGCGAGATAATCCTGTTAATTTTATTCCGCAGCACTGCTCTTCGGTATTCAGTAGTAATTTCCGGTTCTTTTAAAGCGCCATCGAAGGTGGTTCCAATTTTCAGGTAATAATTAAAAAAGGTGGAGCTGGTAATTCCCCATTTAAAGAGGAATTGCTTACGACCGTCATTTTTCTTAACCCGGCTGGTTGACATGGAGAGAAAATGGTAAGCTCTGCTGGCCGAAACTCCTTTAAAGTACCTGACTCCCAAATGCCAGAGTTTCATCATAAAATCGGGATCGGAATACATTCCGGGCGAAAACTCAACACTTAATCCACCCATCAAATCCCAAATGCGGCGGTGGATCACCATGGGATACCAGTTGCAGCCATTCCAGTCGTGAAACTGAAATTTGTTGAAATCTTCAAGAAGTTTTGCTTCCTGGAATTCAGAAGCCTTTCGTCCGTAATCATGCGGACCTATCACACAGTTATATGTGGTTACATGAGGCTGAATTAACGTTCCCGAAAGGCAGAAATAGATATCCTTCTGTTTTTGAATTTCATCCCACAAAGCCTTATCCCAATCCGGGCACACGTACATATCATCATCTATCAGACAGATATAATCGGAATCGGCCAAACTGTAAGGCGCATTAAATCCATAGCAAACTCCGGCATTTGCATCGGAATGGGTATAGCTGATTTTATTCTCTTTCAGCCATTCTAATGTGCCATCGGTTGCCTGGTTGGCATGTACTATAATCTGGTGATCGAAATGCGAGTTCTTACGGATACCGTCAATACATATCTTCAGAATTGGCAGGTTATTCCAGGATGGGATTAGGATTGAAAATACAGGTTCTTTGACTTCGTCAATTTTATGAAAGGTGATTTTTCCGGGATTCATACGTGAATATTTCTATATTTATTAGTGCTGATGGCAAAACTAAATAAAAACAAGATAGCATCTTAAAGTGAGTGTACATTATTACCTGAACAGCGATTCATCCCTACGAATAAAATACAAAGCATGACAATTACCCGTTGAAATTTAAATAGTGAGTAGTGAAAAGAGTTTAGCACAAGATTTATCGCCAAGCACAACTTTACTTCGGCTTGGTTCGGCTGCGCTCAACACCCATAGCGCATCATCCGTTTGGAAAAGCTCACGCGAACATAAAATTGAGTTTTGCTTGCTAAATCTAAAATCATAAAAATGAGCATTTATACGTAAAACGCTAAATTACCATATTGACCTTATTTCATACCAATTAACATAGTGAACATTTTTAAAATATCTATGTTTCAATACCCATCAAGGGATAAGGCTTAGAAACTGTTAAAAATTTTAAAAATGGGAACAGAAGAAAAATCATTTCTCGAGAAATTAAACTCAAAGTGGGTAACTCCGTTTTTTGCAGTTATCGCAATTATTTATGGTTTCATTTTTAAAGTAACCAGTGATCAGGTTGACCAGAATGCAAAAAATTTAAATAATCTGAAAATCCAGATTGATAACCAATTACGCCAGAAGGAATTTGACAATAATCTTAAAATGACTATTTATCAGGAAGTTAAAGAAGCAATTAAACAGAAGGATGATTCCACGCTTCAAAACGCAACTTTAATTGTAATTAATGAAATGCTTAAGGATGACAGCCTTTTCAAAGAAAAATTAAAAACAGTGCTTTTTGCATCTACAAACTCAAAAAAATTAATTGCAACCCAACAGAAAATTGATCAGTTTTCGGTTGAACAAACTTCAACGCCAGTAAATGGTTTTAGAATTGATGTGTTTTACCTGGATAATATACTGGCTGAGGCTAAACCCCGGGCCGAAAAAATCCAGGCACTGCTTCAAAAGAAATATCCAACCTATAAAGTCCGGCTGCGTTTATTACCAAGGGAAATAAACGCTCAAAACGGCTACCGGGTGGATGCAAATCAGATTCGTTTTGAACCAGGTGAAAAACAAATTGCAAATGATGTTTTAAAGACAATTGGTGCCGAAGGCATTTTTCAAAAAGAACAGCCAATACCACACCTCACGTCCAACAGTACACCAAATTATATCAGCATCTTTGTAAGGAATATGTAATTCTCCTATAGCGTATTTACAGTTCGAAAACCGTCTTCTTCCCTCCTGCTTTGTAAAGTAAAACATGAGCATCTTCGATGGTAACAAGGCAGCCATATCTCACACTTTCAAGGTATGGCTTAATAACTTCGAAGAAAGCTTCAATCTTGGCACTTTCGTCAATTATTTCGACAACTACCGGAAGTTTGTCGTTGGTTTCCCAGAATTTGGCCGAATGTACCACACTGCTTCCTCCGTAACCCATCACACCTTTATGCACTGTTGCACCAGCCATTCCGTTACGCCTGGCAGCAAAAACCAGCATTTCGTACAAAGGTGTATGCTTCAGCTTATCCGTCGAACTGGTGTACACCCTTAAAATCTTTACATCATCATTTGTTTTCATCCTACAGAATTTTAATAAGCATGATACCTGCAAATGTGGCCAGCAATCCTATAAAGATGCTGCTGCCGGTATAAAGAAAGAAATTGAATAATTCGTAATCGCGGAGCATCGCCATATTTTCGGCTGCAAAGGCTGAAAAGGTGGTAAACCCGCCACAGAATCCGACCGTCAGAAATAGCCGCCATTCGGTGCTCAAAAAATTGCCTTTTTCGACAATTCCGTATATAAGGCCGATCAATAAACAACCCAGAACATTTACCACAAAGGTGCCGTAAGGAAATGAAGACGGAAAATGAGCAGCAAAAAAGCGTGAAGTGAGGAACCTGGAAACCGTCCCCAGGAAACCACCTGTGCCAACCAGCAATATTAATCTGATCATATGCAATATTTTAGTTCAAAGGTTCAATTACTTCGCATTCAAAGTTCAAAAGATCAAATATAACATTATTTTATCTACTCATTTTACTATTTCTCTATTTTCTGTTTTCTATTTTCAACATTCAAAGAAAAAGGCGTCCCATAATTCCCCAAAGGAACCGGCAACGCCTTTTCACCAGATATGAAATTTGCAATTATTCCATCATTTTCAAACACTTTTCAATATTTTGCCAGGTGTGCTCAATATCGTGATCGAGGCCAACACTGAAACGCACCAGTCCTTCGGATAATCCCATATCATGCTGAACATCAACCGGAACTTCGCTTGAGGTGCTCTTACCCGAATTGCTGAACAGGGTTTTGAAATATCCCAGACTAACCGCCAGGTATCCTACATCATGCATTTCCATCAGTTCCATAAACCGGGAAGCTTTTTCGCTGCTCACCAGGTCGATGGAAAGCATACCGCCAAACCCAAAATCTGGATTCATAATACTTTTCAGAATTTCGTGGCCTTTATGCTCAGGTAATCCGGGATAGCTGATTTTCAAACCTGCTTCCTTCATTTTAAGTGCCAGGTACATGGCATTTTTACTATGCTGCTGCATACGGATATGAAGTGTATGCATATTTTTGAGAATACCCGACGAGCGCAGCGGATCAAGAGCAGGCCCAAGGAGCATGGCCGTACCGTTATTTACATCGATCAGCGAGTTGATAAATTCGCCTGAACCACAAATAGCACCGGCAACGCAATCATTTTTACCATTGATAAATTTGGTCATACTATAAACAACAACATGAGCGCCCAATGTGGCAGGCGCTATGATCATTGGTGTAAAAGTATTATCGACCATCAGAATTACATTATGCTCGTTTGCAATCGCAGCCAATGCAGGGATATCAGAAATCTGTAGCAAAGGATTGGTCATAGATTCGGTGTAAATGATCTTTGTATCGGGAGTTATAGCTTTCCGGACTGCATCCAGGTCAGTGATATCCACGAAAGTGGTGCTGATTTTAAATTTCGGCAGGTAATTCTGCATAAATGCAAATGTGCCTCCGTAAGTAGTTACGCTCGAAACAATATGATCGCCTGCGCTGCAAAGTTGCAGGATAGCCGAGGTTATTGCAGCCATTCCTGATGCTGTAACCCATGCCTCCTCGGTGCCTTCCATGGCAGCCAGCACATCGGCAAGGTATTTATTGCTCGGATTCCAATGCCGTGAATACAGGAAACAGCCTTCTGCCTCCCCATGAAAAGTATCCGACATGGTTTTGGCTTGTAAGAATGTGTATGTAGCTGAATCGGTGATGGATGGATTAACATCGCCAAATTCACCGAATTGTTTCATTTCGAAAATTGCGCGTGATGGATCGTGTTTCATAGGACTTAGGTTTTGAGGTTGTTAAATATTTTGTGTATTCAATGGTTCAAGGCTTCGCGTTTAAGGTTCGTCGTTCCTTCTCGCAGTGACGGGTTCAAATGCTTCGCGTTCAAAGGTTCAATGCTTCGCGTTCAATGCTTCGCGTTCAAGGTTCAATGCCTGCGGCGTTCAAGGTTCAATACCTACGGCGTTCAAAGTTCAATGCTTCGCGTTCAAAGTTTCAGAGTTTCATGCTTCATGTTTCAAAATCCAAATTAACTGCAAAATTAGTTCTTCAGGATTCTCCCTGGTTGCTGAGCGAAGCCGAAGCACACGGGGAGATGTCCGAAGGACAGAGGGGTTTTTACATGGTTCAGATTGCCAAAATTCAGAACTGCAAAACTACCATATCATTCAATATTTATGAATAAGTATTACATTTTGAAACCAATATTGAAATAATATTTTAATTTTGAAACTTTTAAGCAATTATAGCTTTCATTCTTAACTTATACCACGATATCCATGGAATTAAACTTTCATCTTGACGCACTCGACAGGCGGATTGTCGAACAATTAATGAAGGATGCACGCACTTCGTATGTCGAAGTAGCCAGGAACTGCAAAGTAACGCACACTGCTGTGCATCAGCGGATAAAGAAGATGAAGGAAGCCGGTATAATATCCGGATCGCAACTGGTTTTTAATCACAAAAGCATGGGATATCTCACCTGCGCTTTTATCGGAATTCAGGTAAATCTCTCCTCCACCAGCACACACAATGAAGTTTTCAACAAAATCCGCCAGATTCCCGAAATTGTCGAATGCCATCATATCTCCGGAAAGTATTCATTGCTTATAAAAATCATTACCCGGAACAACGAGCACCTTAAACAGGTAATTGTCGAACAAATACAATCTATTCCCGAAATTTCGTTTACCGAAACATTTATTTCGCTACAGGAAGGCTTTTCACGACAATTGCCGATTGGCTGATTTGAGATGAATTCTTGCGGAATTAAAAAAAACAGTACTTTTGCAAAAAAAAAATTAACCAATCAATTTAAAAATGAAAAAAGTTGTAATCCTGGTACAGGTTATTGGTCTCACCTTGTTAATGGCCTGTAAATCAGGTGGCTCAGGCAATAATGGCGGTAGCGCTGATCAGCCTTATGGTGAGAAAAGCGGTATTATCACATATAAACCTTTGGATATGATGGGTGTTAAAGTTACCCAGACACTCTATTTTGATGATTACGGCAAAAAGGAAATGCGCGAAACTATGGTCGAAGGGAATATGAACGGCATGGATATGCGTCAGCATACTATTGATATGAGAGACGGAAATCTGATGTATCATTATGAACTCGAAAATGTTTCGGGCGGCCAGGACAGGGCTACAAAAAATGTGTATAAAACAACCCTTACCCCTGAAATGCTGGAGCAAATGAACGTTGCTTCATTGAGCGAAAAGCTGAAAACTAAACTAGGTTATAAGGAAGAAGGCAAAGAAACTGTAGCAGGCCTCGAAGGCGTGAAATATTCCATTGCTCCTGATAGTCTTAACCCTTCGAACCGCATTACCGGTGTACAGTACAAAAATATTCAGATCAAGATTTCGATGGGTCAGATGGAAATCATAGCTGAAAAAGTTGACTTCGGAGCAAGTGTACCTGCAGAAAAATTCAAAGTTCCTGAAGGCTATACCGTAATGGATCAGCCTACACAACAAATGCCTGAAATGCCATCGGAAGCACCCGCTGCCGGAGCCGAACCGGATAATAAATAATAAATTATTTTCTTTAATAAAATGCACTGGCAGCCTGCTTTTTGCAGGCTGTTTGCATTAAAACCATAGCTCTTTTAGAACTTCGCATCAGCAATTTTAACAAAAGATGTGAAACAATTGGTACCATCAGCTTGTTTTGAAAGAGATATTCCAAACAAAACAACCTGAATCCCGCTAAAAAATGGTAATTTTGCCACTTATTTTAAAATTCACTGTGTATGAATTATGATGTTATAGTAATTGGCAGCGGTCCAGGAGGTTATGTAGCAGCTATCAGGGCAGCACAACTCGGATTAAAAACTGCAGTTATCGAAAAATCAGAACTCGGAGGCGTTTGCCTCAACTGGGGTTGTATTCCTACCAAAGCGTTGCTTAAAAGCGCCCAGGTGTATAATTACCTGAAACATGCTGCCGATTATGGAGTAACTCTCGAAGGTACAGCCACAGCTGATTTGCCTGCAATGGTATCAAGAAGCCGCGGTGTGGCTGATGGCATGAGCAAAGGCATACAGTTTCTACTTAAGAAGAACAAAATTGATCATATACAGGGTTTCGGACAAGTAAAACCCGGCAAAAAAGTGGATGTCACAGATGCTGAAGGAAAGGTTACCGAATTTGAAGCATCGCATATCATCCTTGCCACAGGTTCCCGATCGCGGGAACTTCCGAACCTGAAACAGGATGGCAAAAAAATTATCGGTTACCGCGAAGCCATGACACTGACCGTAAAACCCAAAAGTATGGTGGTTGTGGGTTCAGGTGCTATAGGTTCCGAGTTTGCTCATTTTTATAACAGCATAGGTGTTCAGGTTACTTTAGTTGAGTTTCTTCCAAGTATCGTTCCTGTCGAAGATGATGAAGTTTCGAAACAACTGGAACGCAGCTTTAAAAAAGCCGGTATGAAAATCATGACTTCTTCCTCGGTTGAATCTGTTGAAATTACCGGCGATATTTGCAAAGTAAGCATCAAAACACCGAAAACAGTTGAAGTTGTTGAATGTGACATAGTTCTTTCGGCTGTTGGTATTGCAACTAACCTCGAAGGCATTGGTCTGGAAGAAACCGGCATAAAATCTGAAAAGGGCAAAGTGCTTGTTGATGAATTTTACCATACCAATGTTGAAGGATATTATGCGATCGGCGATATCGTTAGCGGTCCGGCACTTGCTCATGTTGCTTCCCACGAAGCCATTACCTGTGTCGAAAAAATTGCAGGTATGAATGTTGAAGCCATTAATTACAATAATGTACCGGGTTGCACCTATACTTCACCCGAAATTGCCTCGGTTGGTATGACGGAAAAAGCTGCCAAAGAGGCCGGTTATGATATTAAGGTCGGAAAATTTCCATTTTCTGCTTCCGGACGTGCAAGCGCTGCCGGTGCAAAGGATGGCTTCGTAAAAGTAATATTTGATGCCAAATATGGCGAATGGCTTGGCGCTCACATGATTGGTGAAAATGTTACCGAGCTGATTGCCGAAGTGGTGGTTGCACGAAAGCTGGAAACTACCGGTCACGAAATCATAAAATCCATACATCCTCACCCAACCATGAGCGAGGCTGTTATGGAAGCTGTAGCTGCTGCTTATGGCGAAGTTATTCATTTGTAAACACTTGTAAACCGTTATGGAGCTGATACCAACTTCAATTCCCGATGTAATAATCATTAAACCTGATGTGTATGGTGACGACCGCGGATATTTTTTCGAATCGTTTCATGCAGAGAAATTTGCCGCCTTCGGCATCACCGAGCCATTCGTTCAGGATAATGAATCGCAATCGCAGAAAAATGTGTTGCGCGGACTTCATTACCAGCTTGATCCTTTTGCACAGGGAAAACTCGTACGGGTAATCCGTGGTGCCGTTCTGGATGTTGCGGTCGATATCAGGCGCAATTCACCCACATTCGGGAAATGGGTTTCGATGAAACTTACCGGCGAAAACAAATGGATTTGCTGGATACCTAAAGGTTTCGCGCATGGCTTTGTGACACTCGAAGACGATACTGTTTTCAGCTATAAATGTTCCTGTGTGTACAATAAAGCATCGGAAGCAAGCATTCGCTGGAATGATCCTGAACTGAATATTGATTGGGGGATTTCCGAACCACTTTTGTCAGATAAAGATAAGCTTTCACCTTTATTTAAAGATGCCAGCCTGTTCTGACAAATTGAATACAAGATCCCTGCCGCTAAAATAGCTGCCGGATTAATTAAATTAAATTTAATGGGTACGAAATTCAAATTTATAAGTAAACGATTCATATTTATTTTTGCACTTCTGGCATTTGCGGCCTTCGAGGGATTTTATTATACCCGGACCAAGGATAAGACCGCAGCAGATCTCGATTACAAGAAAGCATTTCTTCACAGCAATAAGATTTTTTCGCTGGTATTACCTGCTAAGGCTGAATTTGCCGGGGAAGAAGCTCCATTGGGCTTGTATTATGTGCGTGAAGGCCTCGACCGCGAATTAATGGTGAATACCTATTGGCATTCCTCAACCTTGCTGATGCTAAAGAAATCGAACCGGTATTTCCACATTATAATCCCCATCCTGAAAAAGAACGGTATTCC
>JBBSDG010000130.1:0-10634 GCA_038249635.1 Bacteroidales bacterium
AGCCACGAAGTGGCTAAACATCAATAACCTTGGGTGCAACCCAAGGTTATTGATCAATGTATCGCGATCAGCCACGAAGTGGTTGAATAGAATTATGCATAATTCAACCCCTTCGGGGCTGATGCTAACTTGCCATAGTCAACTGTGGGTTATACCCATGGTTATTTAAGTGAAGCCCTTTCAGGGCTTTGCGTAAATATAGAGAAAAATTTAACTGTTGATCGGCATTAATAGTTAAAAGCTAATGGCAAATAGGCTGGAAAAAGAGGCATTAATTATTCTGAAAATTTTCGGAAGCCAATATATCAGTCAACAATTAAAAGTTAATGGAAAATAGGCTCACAATAAACGACAATTCCCATTTTCTGATATTAAAAATTTAAAAGTTGAAGCAACTCTTCAAACATTTCAAACCCTTCAAACATTTCAAACCCTTCAACCCCTTCTATTTCCTCTCCACCCTCTCGTACGCTCCCAAATCCGGTGGTCCGGGAATTATCCTTGACATTCCTTTCCTGTCGGAGGTAATATCAGGAACTGTAGAATTAATAATATTCAATGATGCCGCATCAATTGCAAACGACAAGGTATCGAGCTGGAAATTATTGGAATCAACGCTGATAAAATTCACATCTTTATTGATTATGCAATTGATAAAATTTGATTCATAATCCTTTTCCTTGTTCCAGTTCACCAGGCACTGATCAAACTGAAATACAAACGGAGTCCCTTTCAATTCGTAGAAGCCAATTTCATCGGACTGGTTTCCAGACACAATGCAGTTGCCAAAATAAGCAGCGGTTAACTCACCCGGATATTGCTTGCCGGTCGAATCCTGAAAATAATTGCTGATCGAAACTGCCGGATAACCTTTTCCTGAAAAATACCTCGCCAGCGTGCAGTTGCGGAAGTCATAATTGCCGCCATTTTCAATAGATACAACATTTCCTCCGCAATTGGTAATCTGGCAGTTGGTGGCAACTATCCGGGATTTTGTTGCTATAATTCCATAGTTGGTCATATTATGTATCATACAGTTATGAAGCCGAAGCGGTTCGCCACCGTCAAGTCCGCAACTGTCGGCCTGTATGCCTACTTTTGCATTGGTGATTTCAGCATAGGTAAAGCTGTTATTGGTACTGCCGTTTTCGAGCCAGATGCCATCCCATAATCCAGGCAGGGACGGATAATCGCCATCAAGCCTGTCGCCGGTGAATATTACAGGCGATTCCAGTGTTCCCGAAACCTTTAACGAAGCGCCCTTTCGGATCTCCAGGCTGCTGTTGTTATGAAAATATAGCTTTGTTCCGGCCGTAATACTCAGATTACACCCATTTTCAGCCATAAGCGTTCCGTAAATCACATGTGGCTTATCCGCAGGAAGCGTTATATTGCCTTCTAAAACAGTATTATGATGAAAATAAGCATCCTGCCCCCAGGCTACTAATTTTACATCCTGCAAATTTCCATTGGTTTCGAAAACAATCGAATCACTTTCAATCAAAGGATTGTTTTGGTTTTTGGGATCAATAGTTACTTTTACAAAGATATAAGCGCTGTCGTTTGGCCCGATTTCCAGGTCATTATACGTTTCGGTTGCAGTTCCGTCAATATTTAACCTGAAAGGAGAGGCTTTCCCTCGTGCCAGGGTAATTTTTGAAATATTTATTCTGCTGTTCCCGCTATTCCGGATCACCAGCGTACGGGTGCTTGATGCTACAGTTGTAAACACGGTGTCGAACATAACTGTGTCAGCACTGAAACTGAGGCTGAATCCACGATCAGTGTTGTATTCATCTTTCCTGCAGCCCACAACCGACAAAACAGTGATTATTAATAGAAATACCAGAAGCCGGGCTGTATTATTTAGTGTCATTCGTAATTTTTTATAAGGACTGTAAAGATAGTTGAATGGGGGAATTCACGGCTAAATATTATTTTGATGTGCTGGAAAAAGAATACATGAGTCTGAATTCTTTTTTTTTCTTGTTCTTTTGTCATGATACTTCGGCTTCGCTCAGTACAGGTACAAATGAACCAACTTAATGAAGTGGTCTCATTAGTTCCTTTAAAATTACGCAATGGGCGAATCAAAAGTCTAGGCTTACTATTGGATTAGAACCACAAGCATTGTTATATAGCCCTGATGTTTTATGCACAAATTATTTATTTTTTAAAGGTGTGCATGAAATCGCGTCGCTAAGTTGGTTCTTTTCCACTTGTACTGAGCGAAGCCGAAGTATCAAGGGATAAGGACAAAAAAATAAATTCTGATTCGATTTTCGAATTAAGCATGAAGCTATTATGATGTCTTACCCTTTCCAGCAGATCAAAATATAATACAGGCATTATTTTAAAGAATTATACACTGCTACTACCTCATCGGAACCTCAATAAACATCAGTTTCGAATCATCAATAGATTTAATCTGTACTGATTTGGTTTCGCTGACAGCTAGGGCATCTCTGCGGTTCAACTGATTTTCTTCAACTGTAGATTTTCCTTCAATCATAAATACAAAAACTCCGTTTCCGGCAATTTTTAAGTTGTACTCGAATGAACTATCTTTCGAAAGGTTGATCATTGAAATATACGCATCCTGATGAATCCATAACGCATCATTTTGTTGATTTGAATCGGGAGTGACCAGGGTTACGAGTTTATTTTTTATATCCTGGTCAGCAAATAGTCTCTGATCATACCTTGGCTTGAGACCTTTTATCCTCGGGAAGATCCAGAGCTGAAACAACCTGACTTCATCCGTTTTCGAGTGATTGTATTCGGCATGATTAAGTCCTGTGCCGGCCGACATTACCTGCACTTCGCCCGGACCAATTACCTGTACATTTCCCATACTATCCCTGTGTTCGAGCGCACCTTCAAGAACAATGGTTATAATTTCCATATTGTTGTGCGGATGAAGATCGAAACCGGTGCCTCCGGAAACAGTGTCGTCATTGAGCACCCTCAGGCAGCCGAATTGTTCGCGCGCAGGATTATAATAAGTGGAAAAACTGAAACTATGATATGTATCGAGCCAACCATGGCTGGCATGTCCTCTTGCGGAAGCCGGATGAAGTTCTGTTTTCATAAAATTATACTATTTTTAACGCTATCAAATAACAGTTCATTAATGATAAAGTTTATTCAATCAAGCGATTAAACAAATTACCCTTTGAACCCCTGGTATGGCTGCCTCATAAGGATGGATCGGCCAAGCGTGATCTCATCCGTATAGTCGAGTTCATCACCTACGGGAATTCCCCTTGCGATAACTGAAATATGTACATCGAATTGTTTAAGCATTTTAAACAGGTAAAAATTGGTTGTATCACCTTCAACGGTTGCCGGCAGAGCCATAATTACTTCTTTGAAGCTTCCCGACCCGACTTTTTCTATAACAGGTGCAATGCTCAGATCGGATGGCCCAATGCCCTCAACAGGAGAAATGATGCCTCCAAGTATATGATAAACGCCTTTGAATTGCCCTGTGTTTTCGATGGCAAGCATGTCGCGGATGTCTTCAACAATACACAAAGTGCTATGGTCGCGTTTCGGATTGGAACAAACATCACATATTTCACGGTCCGAAATATTATTGCAAACCGTACAGTATTTAATCTCACTCCGTAGTTTTATAATGGAATCACCCAATGCAGCGGCAATTTCCGGTTTTTGTTTCAACAGATGCAAAGCCAGACGTAGGGCGGTTTTCTGCCCGATTCCCGGGAGCCTGGTAAATTCGTCAACTACATTTTTTAACAATACCGATGAATAATTGCCCTCCATTTTTTATGTATTCTCTTAGCCGTTTCCGGAATTAATAAATTGTAAATTTGCACCTCAAAAGTAGGCAATTTTCGTCCTTCAATACCATAAAATGCGCAATAGCGTTTATCGTACATACTGAAAAACCTTTGAAATGAAATTAATGAAATACTTTGTCCTGGTTGTTATGCTCTTGCAAGTAGCCCCGGCTTTTCTTCTTGCCCAGAACGTTACCGATTCAAAAGGCCTGAAACAAGGCGAATGGAGGAAACTGGATGCCAATGGAAAATTGATTTACCAGGGACAGTTCAAAGACAATGTTCCTCAGGGTGTGTTTAAGTATTTTTATGAAGATGGAAAATTGCGTTCGGAACTTACCTATTCCGGAAACGGCAAAACTGCCAATGCCGTGAATTTTCATCCCAATGGTAAAAAAATGGCAGAAGGTTTATATGTCGAAACTAAAAAAGACGGTGCATGGAAATATTATAACGATCTGGAAATCATTTCGTCAGAGGAATTTTACCAAAAAGGGATTCCTGTAGGAGTTTGGAAAACTTATTACGACGATGGCAAACTGCTCGAAGAATGTCCTTACCAAAACGGGTTGAAAGAAGGCGTACGCAAGCAATATTTCACGGATCAAAGCATTAAATCGGAAGTTGGTTTTGTAAAAGGAAAGTTGGAGGGTTCATCTAAATACTATTATCCTAATGGCAAGCCTTTGCTTGTTGGGCAGTTAAAAAACGATTTGAGAGAAGGTTTATGGACAGCTTACAAAGATAGCGGAGTGAAGGAAAACGAAATAGAATACAGTGGCGGTGTAGTTGTTAATGAAATTTATTTCGATAAAGCGCGGGAAGCTGAACTTAAAAATGAGGTAAAGGCGATTCCGGAGTAAAAAATGAGTAAGAAATTTCATTTGACTTTATTTTAAAATTGCTGGCAGACTCTCCTTTAAATCAAGTTCAATAAAACTTTTTTCATGCATATCATATAGTTTTGATCTTATTAAAACCGCATTTCGTGAAATTTTCAAATCGGCTATTTTTCTGTTGTCAGAATCAATAACAATGGTTTCATTATCCTTGCTTAAAAATTTAGTATCTTTTGCACTTAGGAAATATATGTAAACCTGATCTTTGTCAATTTGGTTTGTGATTTCCAGATCTTCATTCATAACAAGAATTTTATCTGCCTTTGTATAAAGGTAAAATTTAGTTGTATCAAAAAAGTCTATGCTATTATAGTGTACAGAGTCAGATTTAAGATAAGCCTGATTACCAATGAAATACCTTAGTTCACCGACAGTTCCTACATCAAACAATTTTTCTGAAATTAATAAGCCATTTGCCATCGAATATTTCGAAACCCGGTCGTTATAAACTATGAGGACTATTCCATTCTGATAAAAAAAATCATTAACCTGGTTTTTATTGACGGTAAGTGAATTCAAAAATTCCTGCTTACCTGAATTCAGATCAAACGCGGCTATAAAAGGTGTTCCAAAATCAAGTTGCCTGGAGCCCATAAACGCAAATCCTTTATTTACCATATAGAGCAAACCGTTTTCAATGAAAATGTCTGATTTACTTGTCCAGTCTTTGGGTAATGGTGTTAGCCATTTTACCTTCCCGTTAATGTCGAGTTTCACGATATTTTCTTTTGAAGCGAAATATATATCAGCACTATCGACCAGAACGTTTGATGCAATACTCTTTACAACGTCATGCCCGGTTGGTACAACAAATGTTCCGGTTAAAACTCCGAGAGCAACGCCGGCTGCAGTACCTACAACCGCTGAAGTATAGTCGTTTTTCCCGGTCACAGCATTGTAATCCCAACCGGTTCCTGTTTTCAGGTTGATGGTATGCAATCCGGAAGCTGCTATAAGTAATACAGAATCAGTTAAATGGAAAATATTATTCCAACCATAGTTACGAATTATTTCCCTTTTCCAGAGCGACTTCCCTCTATCAAGGTCAATTCCTTCAAGGATATCTGATGAACCGGATGAAAAATAATATTTATATCCAATCCCTATTTTCAGAAAAGGATCTACATAATTGATCCTGTTTTTAATTTCCCATTTGGTATTTCCGTTTTCATTATCAACACAATAGCTTTTATTATTGAAGGATTGAATAATCACGTTGTTAAACTGCTCAATGCCACTTTGTTGATACATGATCTCTTTGTCCCATTTTATTTTGTTTGCTGCTAAGTCATAAAGAATCACATACCCTGAATTTTTCAGATATTTGCCATTCCGGGTTAATCCCCGAAGCTGAACGGTTAAGAAATCGGAAATAGTATCGAGGTAATAATTGTCGATCCTTTCTGAGAAAACAAATTCCTTTGCCAGTATGTCTTTATTTGTTTCATAGTTTTTTCCTGCAACTATTTCTTTGGTTTGGATCTGCTGATTGGATTGAGAAAAAGTTGGTAATGCGAAAAAGAATAAAAATCCTAAGGCAAATAATTTTTCCATTTTTTACAGTTTTTTGAATATGAATATTATAGTTTAAGCAATATCATTTTGGGTATTTTCTAAATGGTGGTATATTTCCCAAAACAGGTTAGTAACCTGGTAAGTCCCTTTTTGAATTCAACACTAAATCCCGGAATTAATTTCGGAAAGATTTTTAATAACAGGCAAGCCGGTTTTAAGCAGCCTGCCAAAAGATTGGTGTCCGGTGGCAACCAGAATGCAATTGCATTGCAGTTCTGCGGCAACTTCCGAATCATGTAGCGTGTCGCCGATCAAAGTAATCATTGTTGGATTAAGTCCCGCCGATGTAAAATAGTTTCGGGCATTGTCAATTTTACCGCCACCGTAATGATCGCCTATGCCACCAATAAAATCGAAATACTCATAAATTCCCAGTTCCGAAACCGATTTTAAAAGAGCATCGTGCTGCATGGCCGAAATAATGGCCTGCCGGTATCCTTTCAATTTAAATGATTCGAGCGTTTCGGTTGCAAAAGGTGTAAGTCGGCATGAAGGTAAAGCAGCCAGGTATAGGTTTATAAATTCCATGGCAACCTGTTCCCATTGCTCGCTCGAAAAATTAAAGCCGACTTCTTTGTAATAGTCAATAACCGGAAAAGTAAATACATCGCGGTATTTTTCCAGGCTGAGTTCAGGTAAATTACGCATTTTCAGCATCTTATTTATAGCCTCACGGCATATTTCGGCGTCATCGAGTAATGTTCCGTTCCAGTCCCAGATTATAGTAGTACGCTGCGGCATAAAGTAGGCGGGTTTTTTTAAGAAAAGCCACTTAGCTTTCTGATGCTAAATTGCAGAAAAAACTAAAGCAATGATCAAATATCCCCGATTTTCACAAGCACAAAATAGAAATTTCACCGATTAGGTTTATAACTGAAATAATAATTTGTGCTTATTTGTGAATAATTTGTGAAAATTTGTGGACAGCAAACAACTTTAACCAGATTTCTTTCTGCTTTCGCATTACAATAGTATCTTTGTAATGAATTTTAAAATTTAAAATCATGATTCAACGCATCCAAACCTTATACCTTTCACTCGCTTTTATTGCGATGGCTTTACTTTTTGCATTTCCTCTTGCGCAATTTTTATCCGATCACGGAGCTTTTATATTTTCGGTCAGAGGATTAAAAAATATGGTTCCGGGTGATCCGAATGCTTTTAATCCAATGATTTTTCTGCCCATATTAATTGTAGCCGTGGGAATTGCCTTGCTGACTCTTTTTACCATTTTTCAGTATAAAAACCGTATGTTTCAGATTAAGCTTACCAATATAGGCGTGCTTTCGTCCATAGCACTTATCATGGGTATTTTCTTTCTTTATATCCCGATGATTGAAAAGAAAATCAATATTATTCCCGATTACAGCAGGGCTTATGGAATCTATATGCCGCTGATTGCTTTGGTTTTTATGGTAATGGCTAACAGGGCGATAAAACGTGATGATAAACTTGTCCGCTCGGCGGATAGGCTGAGGTAGAGTGGGGGAGTTAATGGGAAATGGGAAATGGTTAGTAATTGGTCATACAATGGTCATTCGATAGTCATGCAATTGTAATTCGGTTGTCTTTCGGTTGTCATACGATGGTCGTAAGGATGCACCCTTGAAACTCTTCAAACTGTCACACTGAGCGAAGTCGAAGTGTCAAACTCTTCAAACCCTCCAAACTGTCACACTGAGCGAAGTCGAAGTGTCAAACCCTTCATACTATCCTAACTCCGCTGTTTCTCAAAAACCTCTAAATCCCGTATATCCTTTCCATCTATCACGAACCTTACACAGGTTATTACGTTATGAAATCCTGAGTTTCCCGCTGCACCCGGATTGATATGAAGCAGTTCATGTTTTTTGTCGTAGATCACTTTCAGAATATGAGAATGACCACAAATAAACATGCCGGGTTTTTCTGATTCAATAAGTTGTCGTGCTTCCTTTTCATACCTTCCAGGATAGCCGCCAATGTGCGTCATCAGAACCTTAACTTGTTCACATATGAAAATCTGGTTTTTCGGATAGGTAACCCTGAGTTCGGTGCCATCTATGTTGCCATAAACAGCCTTCAATGGTTTAAGCACGGCCAGTTTATCAGCAGTTTCCATATTGCCAATATCGCCGGCATGCCATACCTCATCGCAGCCCGAAAAAAAATCAAGAATCCGTGGATGAATGGAACTATGTGTGTCGCTTAGGAGGCCGATTCGGGTCATGGGGTGGATGAAAAAAGTGAAAAGTGAAAAGTGAAAAATGAAAAGTGAAAGTGAAAAGTGAAAAGTGAAAAGTAAAAGTGAAAAGTGAAAAGTGAAAGTGAAAAGTTCAAGGGTTCCTGCTTCGTCGATCCTCCTGGAAGTGAAGTGTTCAAATGTCTTCGGCATTTAATGGATCAATTACCTGTAACTTTTAAGCATTCAAATGTTGATTTGTTCAACTCAAAATTGTTCTGATAATCTAAGTTGCTATTTATGGTGGATACTATTAACTATTTACAAATAACTATTAACTCATTTTTCCCTAAAACCAGTTTTTCTTTTTCATGTACAAATACATGCCCAGCCCCATTACTGATAAACCTCCCAGGAAAATGAAATATCCGTATTTCCAATGAAGTTCAGGCATAAATTCAAAGTTCATTCCATAGATACTCGAAACCAGAGTCATCGGAATAAAAATGGTTGATACCAGCGTCAGAGTTTTCATAATGCTGTTCATGCGATTGGCATTGTTCGCCATAAGCAGATCCATCATGGAGGCAATCATATCGCGGAAACTATCGATAGATTGGTTTAAAAACGAAAGATGGTCGTAAACATCGCGGAGGTATTGACGGGTGTATTCGCTTATCACTCCTGATTCTTCACGTGTAAGGTATCTTAATTCTTCTCTTAAAGGATTCACCATTTTGCGAAGTAACATCAGGTTTTTTTTCAATCTCAAAAAGGAGTGCGAAAGCTCATTGGTCGGATTATCGATCAGCAGCTTTTCGAGATCTTCCATCTGCTCCTCGGTATTATCGAGCAGAAAGTAATAATTATCAACGATATGATCGATTAGCAGGTAGCAGAGATAATCTTCCTGCCTCGTGCGGCCTTTTCCCTTACCTGCCTTCAGCCGTTCAATGATTGAAGAGAGCAAATCAGTATCTTTTTCTTCAAAGGAAATCAGAATATTTGGCCCCAGATACAGGCTTATCTGTTCTGATTCAATCATCTGGCTGCTTTGGTTCCAGGTCAGATTTTTAAGTGTAACAAACAGGCTTTTATCGAGGTCTTCGATTTTAGGCAAATGTTCAACGTTAAAAATATCTTCAAAAATTAAAGGATGTATCCCGAAATGATCTGCCAGCTTCTGAAGGTCTTCCGATTGATTAAATCCTTTGATGATTATCCAGTTTGTTGTGGTTTCACCCTGGAGTTCAATGGCTTTTTCGACTGTAATATTTTCGTATGCCTGAAAAGTCTCATCATCATACACAAGCATACTAATACGTGTGTCACCTGTATCCGATCCAGTATAAACGGGACTTCCCGGTGGCATACCGGCTTTCTTGCTCAGGCGTCGTTTCTTCATTTGGCGTATTTGTTACTATTTTACAAAAGTAGGGAAATCGGTCAGATGTTTGCCTTATTGAATTTTAGTGAATCCAATAAAAAAACCGGCCTCATCGAAACCGGTTTAGACAATAAGTAAGTTGGGTTGAATTATTTCTGTGCCTTCAGTAAATCCCTGATTTCTGCCAGAAGAATTTCATTTGCCGGAATAGCCGGAGGAGTTGAAGGTGCTTCAACTTCTTTCTTTTTGGTTGCGTTAAATCCTTTGATAAGCATAAAAAGAACGAAAGCAATTACCAGGAAGGATATAATTGCCGATAAAAAGTTACCGTACTTTACAGCTCCCCAAGTCAACGCAGCAATGTCCTTAACTCCTGCAGCATCAAGAGCCGGATTTAATAATAACGGAGTAATTACATCAGCGATAAGGGAATTTACGATGGCACCGAAAGCGCCTCCAATAATTACAGCAATAGCCAAATCGACTACATTGCCTTTCATAATAAAATCCTTGAATTCTTTAACTAGTGCCATTTTTGTTGTTTGTTTAAGGTTAATTATCAGGTTAATTGTTGAATATTTAATTATTTATGTTCCATTGAATACGCTAAGCCGATACTGAAGGTTTCCCTGAATTGGGTGCGTGCACCATGTGTATTCCCTTCCTTGTCAGTGTATTTAATATTATCATCGTAAATCAGCATAGTAGCCAGATTAAGTGAAATATATTTATTCACTTTCATCAGGATGTTATTCTCCCAACCAACAATAATATTTTGTGGGTTATGGCGGTAATCGGAGAAGAGA
>JBBSDG010000131.1:0-10556 GCA_038249635.1 Bacteroidales bacterium
AAACCATCCGAATTTGAAACAAAGTATCTTCGTATGGATGAGGACGACGATTTCGTTTTCAGCATAATGCCGTGTGTATTCCTGGAATCAGATAATACCTGTAGAATCTATGAGGAACGTCCGCGTGCCTGTCGCGAATACCCCCATACAAACCAACGGAAGATGCATCAGGTTCTGGATATTACATTGAAAAATATGTCAACCTGCCCGGCTGTTTTCGAAATTGTGGAAAGACTGAAGAAAGTGAAGATTTGATTGTTCTGTTTTTAACTATTTGACAAACAACCGTTCATCAAAATTAAAAGGCTCTACAGATTTGATTTTGACTTTGTAAAATTCAGCATGAGCGGGGTTGAGTAAATAATTAAAATCGCCAGGAACAACCACTGAAGGTACTTTTAAAACCATGAATTTCCCTTCTGCAACAAAACTATTTCCTATTTTCTGCGAAGCAGGTGAATGCGGTATTGATTTCCACTCTAAAGGAAGATCCGCAGATGATACTTCTTTTATCGGAATTTCATCAGGAATCTCTATAGTTATCAGCTCGTAGCCAAATGGAAGATTTCCTAAGGGTGTGTGAACTGCAATTTCGGTGGTGCATAAAGCCCTGGATTCACTGGTATAAACCAAGGCAATTCCTTTGCTGTTCCAGCGTCCTCCAATTTTTTCGGCTCCTTTACCCGAAAGATCACTGGCATATTTCGATTTACTTAATCGATAGACTATCATGCCAGGATACCGTATTCAATGGCGGTTAGTTCATCCTTAAGCAAATTAATGCCAAAGGAATTATCCAGCAACATTTTGGGTTTAATGCCTCCAAGAGCAAGGCTATCGGTTTCGAGCCAGGAGTCAAATTTTTCAGCCGAGCCGAATACTTCAACGCCTTTATTGTAAAAAAGTGCTATTTCAATGATTTTTTCCGACTGTAAAGGGTCAAATGTTTTCTTTTCGCTTCGATAGCGTTGCATGGTGCGCTCCGACAGGTGCAGGTACCCCGACCATTCATTTAAACTGAAAGGACTTCTGTTTGCAAAAGTATCAAAAGCATCAAATCGTACGCCGTTCCTAACCATCTCTACCAACGAAATAGCTTTAATTTCATCACCTGAACCATACGAAACCATCGGGTCAAATATTTCCATCGCTACCATGGTTTATAAATTTCCACAAAGATAGGCATTTTGTCGTAAAAAAAGCGACAATTGTCAAAATTTATTTTATAAAATTTTATAATATACATATAATCAATTACATGGAATATTTTCTCGAAATTTCAAGTTCCCAATTCATAATCTTTGAGTAAAATTTGTTCGAAGGATTCTCCCTTTCGGGGAGATGTCCGAAGGAAGGCGGGGTCATTTACCTGTTCCAAATACTAAATCCAAATCCCATTATTCGTACCTAAGTGCATCTATCGGATCGAGTTTGGCAGCTTTTACGGCCGGCAGAATTCCGGATCCCAATGCCACAATAAGGCATAATCCTACTCCCCATATAATCCAATTCCAGGGAATTATAAAACTGGTGCCTATGGAAAGAGCAAGAGCATTACCTATGGCAATCCCTAGAATAATTCCAAGTAAGCCACCGATCTGTGCAATAACGATTGCTTCGGCCAGGAACTGGTTACGGATGGTGTTTTTAGTGGCACCGATGGCTTTACGAATCCCGATTTCACGGGTGCGTTCGGTTACTGAAACAAGCATGATATTCATGAGGCCGATGGCTGCTCCCAAAAGCGTTATTGCTCCAATTACTACGGCGGCCATTCGGAGGTAACTCAAACTGTCGAATAACATATTGGCAAGGTTATCACTTTTCGAAATATCAAAGCTGTTTTCTTCTCCGGCACTCACCTGACGAACAATCCTGAAAATGCCTGTTGCTTCATCAATTGCCGCTTCAAGTTTTTCGCCATCAGCAACATGTATGTTAATGCTATATGAAGCATTTGGACTCGAAAATTTTTGCCTTGCGTTATTAAGAGGAATCAAACAAACGTTGTCGGGATTAAAGCCCAGGCTCGATCCTTTTTCTTTCAAAACTCCGACTATAAGATATCTACCGGGGCCGATAGTAATAAACTTACCAATAGGATCCTCCTTGTTTTTAAATACTTTATTAATTACATCACTTCCAACAATGGCAACCGATGCGCCATAGTAAACTTCAGTTGGCGAAATATTGCGACCTTGTTGAACCTCATTGCCGGAAGTGATGATGTAGTTTTCATCACAGCCAGTAACCCTAACATTTGGATTGGTTTTATTGTTGGCAAATTTCACAGTAGCATTGCCTGAGGCAAATATAAAAACGGAAGGAGTAGCAGGAAAAGTAAAGGATTCCTTAAAACGCATGGCTTCTTCATACGTGATTTCCCTGAAATCTTTTGCTTTGGTTCGGTTGCCACCGCCTATGCGTACCTGCATGGTACGGTTACGGATGGTAAATGTATTGGCGCCCATCATCTGGAAATTATCGTTGAGGTAGTATTTTATCGCATCTATCGAGGTAAGAATACCAACCAAAGCCATGATTCCAAAAGCAATAATAAGCACAGTAAGAGTGGTGCGCATCATATGACTCCGCACTGATTGCAGCGAAATACGAAGATTTTCAAGTACAAGGCTGCCCGACAACAATTTCATGTTTAGGATATTATAGATATAACTTAAGATTCGCTCAATCGTTCCATTGCAAAAAAATCAACAATCAATATGCCGTGAATGCATGAAACATGCTGGTAAAATTAATGATTTAAATTACACAGTTCAAAAAAAACAAAAAAGGAAGAAATCGTTTAAAACAAGGAAATTGCCGACGACATAAACAGTGACCAGAATAACACGGATGCACTGAGATAAACCAATAAAAACCGGTTTGCTGAATAATACCTGGTGGCTATAAATGTGCCAAATGGAATTGAAAGAAGCACCGGTGTGAGAATAACTATACCTGCCATCCCGAATTTTTTCACAATCCTAATAATCATCCTGTTGCGCTTGGTGAACCGACGGGCTGGGATAAATTTTGGAATGCTTAAGTTTAAAAAACCGTATATTTTAATTTTAAGTAAGTGCAGATAAAAGAAAAAATACCTTGAATATAAAAGAAGAAGCCATTTGCTCAGGAAAAAGAACACTACAACGCCTACTATACCACCTGCTGTTGTCGAAAGCCAGGTTTGAATAAAATTCAGACCCATACCAAATGATAAAGCAGGAGCAATCAGAAATTTGATGCTGCTTACTAAAAAGACTATTAATATTTTTAGAAATCCTGACAAGAGTTATTTACTAATTTCTATTACTAACGCTTCATACTGTATAATGTTGCAGAATATTTTAATATTTTCCCAAAAAACAATAATTTATTCAGCACAGTTTTATGCTTTTTGTCCGTATGCCAGATCCCCGGCATCGCCAAGACCAGGTACAATATAGCCCTGAGCCGTAAGTTCATCATCTATTGCGGCAACCCAAATAGTAGTGCCTGTTTTTGGAAGCATACGTTTTAAATATTCAACCCCCTGCACACTGGCAACAACAGATACAAAATGTGTATGCACAGGTTTGCCGTGTACGAGCAATGATTTGAACGAAGCTACCATCGAATGACCGGTAGCAAGCATAGGATCTGTTACGATAAGCACACGGCCTTCTATTTCGGGACTGGAAACATATTCGATCTGTATGGCAAATTCGCCGTCTTTGCGGTGTTCACGATATGCGGATACAAAAGCATTGTCGGCGTTATCAAAATAATTGAGTATTCCCTGGTGCAATGGCAGACCGGCTCTTAAAATAGTAGCAACCACAGGAATGGTTTTCATAACCTGAACTTCAGCAGTGCCAAGGGACGTGATTACTTCCTTAGGCTCATACTCCATTGTTTTGCTGATTTCATACGCAAATATTTCACCTACACGCTCCATATTTCTCCTGAATCGCATACGGTCCTGCTGAATATTAGCATCGCGCAAATCGCGCAAGAAATGGTTTACCACTGAATTTTTGCTTCCGATATTGATTACCATACTCCTGTTTTTAAAATGCGTTTTTTAATTACACGTATTCCGAATTCTGACAAAAATAAGTACTTTGACCTATGTTCTGACATATGAGTTTACTTTTTTAATCATCTTCTGCATAAACGCCATAATTTCAATACTATACGAAAAGGTGTAGGGAGCGAATTTCTTACATATCGCTGGTAAATTATCTTTTGCGCGCCAAAGCTGCTGTAAAACCGTGCCAGTCCGTCATCATTTGATCCTTCAAAATCAAGAATTTGAGATGTGCCGGCATTTTGCCTGATAAAGGAATCAATCAGCCAGGGCATTGCATTCAGCTTTTTACCGGTTTCGGATAAGGCCGAAAACAGGAATATGGATTTTTGATGGCTGTTAACCCACAATATACCGGCAACCAATTGGTTAAACTCATCAAAGGCACCCCAAATCTCACCCAATCCTTTTTGAATGCTTTCGTAAGCAATCCGCCGCATAAGAAAATAGTTACTATCATTTAAGTGCTTCAAATCCTGCCCTTTATTGGCTCTGAAAAGCGAAATGAGTAATTCCGGACTAACGTTTTTTACAATAGTGAGATTGTTTTGAAAGGCTTTTTTCAGGTTGCGCTGCAGGTTGTTCTGATACCCGGAAGCTATTTTAGAATAATCGCTTTTCAAATCCAGTTCAAGGTTTATCATTGCGGCTGTATGACCTGAAAGCTGAAGATGATTTGACGTATTCAGGTTAATATCAATGTATTTATACACTGGCGGAATACAATTTAAAAATTCGCTAAGCTTGGTTTCTGAAAATTTTGACCTGAAAAAAA
This sequence comes from Bacteroidales bacterium, assembly GCA_038249635.1. Taxonomy (GTDB): domain Bacteria; phylum Bacteroidota; class Bacteroidia; order Bacteroidales; family UBA4417; genus UBA4417. The sequence continues at coordinate 4,848 of JBBSDG010000131.1, forward strand.
GACCAAGTTGCTGGGTAAAATAGGGTTGCATGATATATTTAATCCCTGCCCTTGACGAAACAGGCAGAGGAAATACATTTTCATACTGGCCTTCAACCAAAGCGCACCAGTCAGGACTTACAATGTCGAGATACCACGAAAACGCATTCAGATTTCCATTTGCAGCATTTCTGATACAATTGTCCCACTGCGATTTGTCGATCATTTTGTGTTGGAGGAAATGTATCATGGATGGGGTGGGAGAGTTAATGGTAATTCAAAACTTTGTGTTCAGAATTTCGTGTTCAAAGCCTGCGGCGTTCAATGCTTCGCGTTCAATGCTTCGCGTTCAATGCTTCGCGTTCAATGCTTTGCGTTCAATACTTCGCGTTTAATGCCTCGCGTTCAAGGTTCAAAGATTCAGCGTCAAATATTGGAAGTCGTTCAGTCGTTCAGTTGAGTTTTCAAGCAGTCGTTCAGTTGTGAAGCCGAGTTGTTTAAAATTCATCGTACATTCAATTGAGTTTCTTCTTTAAATCCTACATCCTACATCCTACATCCGAAATCCTACTTTTTCATCCCCTCTTCCACCATTCTAATATAAACTTGCAGCCATCCTTTCCAGTCACCTTCTTCATTTAATGAGGGGTTGTGCCACAAAGGTATAAATGTGCCTCCTACTTTTCTTACTTCCTGGATAAGTTCGATAATGGTTTCAGTTGCTTTTTCCGGGCTGAGTTTCATATAATCATGCAAAGTGCCATCCATCACCACAAAAGGATGTATCATGAGTTTGGTTTGTAAATCCTGGTCGAGATCGAAGAAAGGAAAAGGTGTGCAGATAGATGCTCTGAAACCTGGAGTTTCGGCATAACCCATTGTATAATCATGAGTTATATCATTGTTTATCAGGTTACGGTATGTTTCGGGCAAAACCAGTTTCAGAAAATGCTGCCTGCTGTGTTCCACCTCGAGTTTCAGAATTTTTGAAAGCCTGGCCGTTTCCATCACCATAAGCGAAGGCTCAAGTGATGATGCATAGGAGGGATGTATTCCGATTTCAGCGTAATCGGCCAGGTATCGGATCAGTCGTTGAAAGTACCTGTTGCTGTATGGGATATTTTTATCATTGGGGCCATAATCGGCGAGGAGTATAAAATAAATTGCCCGGTATTTGTACTTTTCCTGTAACTGCATCTGAAGTTCAAAAGTGTCGAAAGGATCATGCTCAAGTCGCATTAAAACCCTTATTCTGTGGCGGACTTCATCATAATCCCTATTCTGAATTGACCTGGCAATACCACCCATGGCTCTGGTAAAACCTTTGTTTTTGTAAGCATAGGCAGCATCAATGTCGATGGTTGGAACAAAACTATATACTGGAGTTGTGAATTTTAAGTCAGGGAACCATTTCTGAAAGATTTCCTTAATTTTAAATGACCACAAATTAACCAACGGTTTATGCAGGTAGTCCTGCTGAAACGCATCACTTCCTGAGGCAAGAAAACGGTTGTGGTTGTCGCGGATATGGGGAAGATATTCTTCAAAACGGCTTACCATGTAGAAAGCTGCCGCGAAAAGATCGAAAGGCAGTACTGAATCTTTTTGTTGCAAAGGGAAAAAGACCAGGCCACCTTCGAAGGTTAAATGTTTTAAATCCCTGGCATTTATTTTGCTTTCGAAAAGTAAACCGTTTGTGGCAAAGAAAAGATATTTCTCAGTTACAGACATGCCGTACGAAAATTTTGGACCGTCAAATTGCTCAAAAGCTGACAGATCAGTCGTATAATCAATTTCCAGCCCCAAAAGCCGGGTCAGCATAAGCTGCATTGTATAACGCAGACGATTGGTTACTTTAGGAGTCAATATCAATACCATCACAATACAGGATATTGAGCAAAAATACGTTTTTTAAGCAGTCTTTTTTCAAATCAATTATTTTAATGGCAAATGATTAATCAGCTTTTGAAATACCTGACTGAAAATAGTAACTGGTGAATTTTGTAAAATTATTCTCAAGCCACACCTGTTAACATTAATAACTGAAGAACCGTGCCTGTTGATATAACAGTGTATTGAGCCATATTAAGAATAGCATACCTGCAGCTATTTCATTTTTATTAACAAACCTGCTCTCATTGGCCGAATTGTTTTACTTTTGAAATTGAATATTTTGCTTTCTTTTGAATCGAAACTTAGGATTCGATTCAGGATTAATGAACTAACATTCCGACAAAAATGGATAATTTTATAGTATCGGCACGTAAATATCGTCCTGTAACCTTCAGCACTGTTGTTGGCCAGATTTCGATAACCGGAACCCTCAAAAATGCTATACGCAACAACCAACTGGCTCAGGCTTTCCTTTTCTGTGGTCCGCGTGGCGTTGGTAAAACAACTTGTGCCCGCATTCTGGCAAAAACAATAAACTGTCTGAATCCAACTTCTGATACCGAGCCTTGTAATGTATGTTCTTCGTGTACAGCTTTTAACGATTCTGCTTCGTTTAATATTCATGAATTGGATGCTGCTTCGAACAACAGTGTTGATGATATCCGGAACCTGGTTGACACGGTAAGGATTCCGCCACAGATGGGGAAATATAAGGTATATATCATTGATGAGGTTCACATGCTTTCCACATCGGCGTTCAATGCATTTCTGAAAACGCTTGAAGAACCACCTGCTTACGCCAAGTTCATTCTTGCTACAACCGAGAAGCACAAGATCATCCCTACCATTCTTTCGCGTTGCCAGATTTTTGACTTTAAACGAATTACGGTTGATGATATCGCAAAGCATTTAGCATTTGTTGCTCAAAGCGAAGGCGTAACCGCCGATCCCGAAGCTCTTCATATAATTGCACACAAAGCCGATGGTGCACTTCGTGATGCTTTATCAGTTTTCGATCAGATGGTAAACCTTGGCGACCGGAATATCAGCCGCGAGCTGGTTCTCGAAAATCTGAATGTACTCGATTATGAGTATTATTTCCGCATCATGGATTATATGAGGAATGGTAATTTCAGGGATACCTTACTGATCATCAATGAAGTTATTGAGAAAGGTTTCGACGGGCAGCATTTTATAACCGGGATGGGCGAGCATTTGCGTAATCTGTTGATGAGTATTGATGCTGCTACCATTAAGCTGATCGAGACCAGTGATGCTATACGGGCAAAGTATAGGGATCAGGCTCAATCGGTTCCGCTTCAGCTTCTTATTAATGCAATGGATATTATCAACAAATGCGATGTAACTTATCGAACTTCGAATAATAAGAGGCTTGCGCTCGAAGTTCCTCTCATTCAGGTATGTCGGCTAAGCGGTCAGATGCAGATGCCTGCCATAACTCAAATGCCTTATATTCAGCCTGCTGCTATACCCGACCAAAAGCCTTCCGGAGCAACTCCTCCGGGTGCAGTTTCGGAACCGCTGATTCCTGTTTTTCAAAACACACCCCCCGAATCCCAAGACGTTAAACCAGCGGTAACACTTGCTCCTCAGCCTTCTCATGTGCCTGTGCCAGCACCTATGCCTGTTTCTGTGCCTTCGCTTGTTACTGTGCCTTCGCCTTCGCCTGAGCCTGTGCCTTCGCCTGTTCCTGAGCCTATGCCTGCGCCTGAACCTATGCCTAAGCCTGAATCTCTGCCTTCGCCTTCATCTCCGTCTCTGCCTTCACCTCCGCCATCACCTTCCCCTGAACACGATGCCCCTGTGCAATCGCATCATACCTCAAGTATTTCGATAAAATCAATTTTGAAAGCCGATCAACTCGCAGGTTCAGTAAAATCAGATGTGATAAAAGATAGGATCGAAACATTCACATTTGAACAAATTGAAGAAGCTCTGCTGCGTTACGCTGAATTGAAGAAATTTGATTCAGCCCTTTATTATGCTGCTCTCACTTCGTATAAGCCTGTTTTACTGCAAGGTAATGTGTTACAGATCACTGTCGGGAATACTGTTCTTGAAAAGGAATTAAACGACCGGCGCAATATTCTGCTCGAATTTTTACGCAGTGAATTAAAAAACGATTTCATTACCATGCAGGTTGTAGTTACTGAACAGGTTTCAGAAACTAAGAAATACATGAACGATCGCGAAAAGCTTGATGCTATGGCTGCCCAGAATCCAAACGTTAACAGGCTCAGGGATCAGCTTAACCTGGAGTTGGATTTGTAATATCCGTGCTATGCAAGATTACCAACATGACAAAAGGAAAGTCTTTGCTTTAGGCGAAACGGTTCTGGATATAGTTTCGGACGGTGGGTTTACTATGCGGGCAGTTCCCGGCGGCTCTGTGCTGAATGCGTCGGTTTCACTTGGCCGGATGGGTGCTGAAGTTCACCTGATCAGCGAATTTGGAGCAGATATGGCCGGAACTGTTATCGATGGATTTCTGAGTTCCAATGGCGTTCTCACCGATTTTTGCATACGATATCCATACAATAAAACCTCTCTGGCACTTGCTTTTCTGGATAGTAACCGAAACGCCACCTATTCGTTTTATCACGATTCCCCTGAAAATCCCGCAGTGATAAATGTCCCGGTTTTTCAAAACAAGGATATCCTCCTTTTCGGTTCCTTTTATGCTGTAAAACCCAACCGAAGGAATTTTCTGCTTAATGTTCTTCAAAAAGCAGTTGAGGCGCGATCCATTATTTATTATGACCTCAATATCCGGAAAGCTCATTCGGATCAGATGGATGTATTGATGCCTTCCTTTTTAAACAACATTGCAGTAGCCACCATCGTAAAAGGCTCTGATGAAGATTTTATGAATTTATTTGGCATTGATGATCCTGTTGCCATATATGAAAAAGTAAGTCCTTATTGTAAAATTCTTATTATCACCAATGGCTCAAAACCGGCACAAATTATAACTCCAAAGTATAATCTGACTTATAGAGTGCCTGAAATTACCCCTGTTTCGACTATTGGAGCCGGGGATAATTTTAACGCAGGGTTTATTTACGGGCTGGTAACTTCAGGTATTGATTCAAGTAATTTGACGGAAATGCCCGTTGCCGAATTGGATCGGATGGTAGCGTGTGGGCTGGCTTTTGCCAGCGAAACCTGTCTTTCTGCAGATAATTATATTCCGGGTAAATTTGAACCTGATTTCTGGAAGAAATATATTTGATGTTTCTTTGCACTTTCTTAGCACCTGAATTATACGATTATGAAACGAGCGTTTGCAAAATTTATATTAAAAATATTGGGTTGGAAAGTGGTGATCAATATCCCGCCGGATCTTAAAAAGTGCGTTGTTATGATGGCACCACATACCAGCAACTGGGATTTCCTTTACGGCTGGCTTGGTTACATGTCAATAGGTGTAAATTCAAAATACCTTATTAAGAAAGAAGCTTTCGTTTTCCCATTTGGCGGGATTTTAAAAGCCATAGGCGGTTTGCCGGTCGATCGGCAAGCAAGCACCAATATAGTTCATCAGGTTGGCGAAATGTTCAAAGAAAACGAAAGCCTTTTTATTACGATCACTCCCGAAGGAACCCGCAGCCTTCGTCATACCTGGAAACGCGGGTTTTATCACATTGCTGAACTAGCGCAGGTTCCCGTTGCTTTCGGGTTTCTGGATTATAAAAATAAAGTGGGCGGAATCGGCGGAATGCTTTTCCCGACGGGAGATTATGATGCTGATTTGAAAAAAATTGAATCCTTTTATGAGGATAAAGGCGCCAGGTTTCCAGAAAAATTTAACCTTAG
>JBBSDG010000132.1:0-10377 GCA_038249635.1 Bacteroidales bacterium
GCTGTTTGCCCGGCTCTATTTTGCCCAGGCTATCAGTTTGTTAGGCGATTCCTTTACCTGGATTGGAGTTGCACTTTTATCCTTTGAATTTGGAGGAAGCCATTCGGCTAAAATTTTATCTACTGCCTTGATTCTGCGTGTAGCAGCATTTATAATTTTTGGAACCTACGCCGGTGTAATAGCTGATCGCTTCGACCGTAAGAAAATTATGATCATCACACACATTGGACGGATGCTCATTGTAGGCTCGTTTCCTTTTGTTCATGAAGTATGGCAAATGTATGTCCTGATATTTTTGCTTAATATTTTCAATTCATTTTTTACCCCGGCATACAAAGCGGCTATACCGCAGCTCATTTCAAAGAAGGAAGAATTCGGCAATGCGATCATTCTGTCAAATGCAACATGGCAATTGCTTGGCGTTTTAGGCCCCGGACTTGCAGGTGGTATGGCGGCATTAATGGGCTTGCGCGAGATCTTTTTCTTTGATGCAGTTTCCTTTGTAATAGCGGCAATTCTAATTTTCCTTATTCCCGGCAATCTGATTGTTAAAAAAGAAGCAGCTTTAAAAACTGAAAGCATTAAAAATATGGGCACAGATATTTTAATCGGTACTAAACTACTTTTCAAAAAACAGCCTATTCGCTTCGCGCTCTTTATTGAACTGGTAGCTGCAATTGCAGGAGCTCAGATTTTAGTAAATACAATTGGGCATATTAAAGGTGGTTTGCATTTAACAGATGTGCATTACGGATGGATAATGGCCGCTTTTGGTGTAGGTGCTACCATTGCCGCTTTTACAACTAATTTTGTTGACAGATCAAAAAATAAAACAAGAGTCCTTATCATTGGAGCTGCAATGATTGCACTTTCAATAGGCATGGCAAATATGGTTCCTTATTGGGTAATGGTCATGTTATGGATATTGGCAGGATTAGGACAAAGCTATACCGAAATGCCATCCCAGATATTGATTGCCGAGAACACTGATTTACCACAACAGGGGAGAGTTTATGGAGCACACTTTGCATGGTCGCATCTCTGGTGGGGATTCGGTTATCTGATTGCAGGGGTAACAGGCACCTATTTTACTCAGAATGAATTTCTGATTGGAAGTATGCTGAGTATCGCTTTATTGGTCGCTTTATGTACTTATGAATATCGCTTTCGAAAAAGCCACTCCTAAGAGAAATCCACTTCTTCATTTTACTTTAAAGTGATTATTCCACAATATTCACTTTCCAAGGCTATTGATTTTCAAAAAGGATTATCTGACTAGCGCTGGTTATGCCGTATATATCCATTCGCTTTTAGCCCAAATGCATCACTGCTGTAGGCAGCGTATTTGTACTAAAAATTACACCAGGACAAGCAGGGAAATGGGCATTCACATTATACCTGATTGATTTGTTCAATCAGTTCAGTTAAATCTGTCAGATAGTTATGCTTTCTAACGCGCGCTGGCACAGAATTCTTTCATTCTCCATGCTTAAATGGATGAGAAAAAATTATTTGCAGGCACATCCTTTACCCTTTTTATCAGGAAAGAATGATAGTTTTAGGATTGATTCTGTATAAGTAGCGTTTCTTAGCTTCAATCGGATCGGCGTCAAGAGCAATATATATGGTTGTTTTACGATCTATTTCAACAGCCTGCAGTTTATTCACATTTGGTGAATCGAAATTTGATGTTTTTTTTTCACTCATAACTCATTTTTTTATCGGTCGTAATGTAACGACCTGTATTTCAAAAAAGTAAAGGTACTGTTTATTCTTCATATTTCTGGTTTTATTTATGTTTTTATAACAATATGCTGTATCGGATTCAGATAATGTATTAGCTCAGGGTGTCAAATACGCCTTGGTGTGCCTGGTGGCAGGTAAGCTTTGCAAATGCAACAACATTTAATTTTGGCACAAATTAAACCTTTAACAATAATTCCAATCTAATTATACTGCAAACAAGATAAATTTCCGCATCCATTAAGTCTCAAATTCCAAAATCCAAGGTCCAGATTCCAACTGGGATGTAGAGTCAGTCTTGATTCTTGAGATTTGGGACTTTGGTCTTGGGTCTTTTTTTAATGCGTGATTTTATCCCACTCCAAGTATAAAACAAATTTTATCACGCCTAAATCCAATTCTTTAATGTCCAAATTCCGTAATCTTCTCAGCCTGCTCTTTATTCTGTTTTCATATATTGCCACAGCACAGGAATTCCGCATCAGCGGCTCATTTATAAGTACTACAGATCAACTGCCACTTCCGGGTGCTACCATAAAACTGACTAATGTACGCGATTCGTTGCAGTTTAAATACACCAGAAGTGGTCAGCAGGGAGAATTTGAATTCGCGAAGCTAAAAAAAGGGCAGTATATTCTGGAAGTCAGTTATATAGGCTTTGATAATTTCAGGAAAACAGTTTTTGCAGGTAGTAAAAATGACAATTTAGGGAAACTCGAAATGAAACCAGGCGCTGCTGTTCTTGGCGGTGTGGAAATTACCGGCACAACCGAAAGAGCTGAACAAAAAGGAGATACAACCCAGTACAACTCAAGTGCATTTAAGGTTTCGCAGGATGCTACTACCGAGGATCTTGTGAAAAAGATGCCGGGTATTACCATTGAAAATGGAACTGTTAAAGCTCATGGCGAAGATGTAAAAAGGATTTTGGTAGATGGGAAGCAGTTTTTTGGCGACGATCCTTCTGTTACGCTAAAGAATCTTCCGGCCGAAGTAGTTGATAAAATTCAGGTTTTTGATAAACTGTCGGACCAGGCTGCATGGTCGGGCTTTGACGATGGAAGCGGGCAGAAAACCATTAATATCGTAACCAAGAGTGCAAAAAATTCAGGACAATTTGGCAAATTTTCGGCCGGGTATGGAACCGATGAAAAGTATCTGCTGGGCGCCAATGTTAATTTTTTTAAAGAGCAGAGGCGGATTACCGTTCTTGCGATGAGTAACAATTTAAACCAGCAGAATTTTCAGGCGGATAACATAACCGGAAGCGGCGGAGGCACGCAGGGAATGGGCGGAGGCAGGGGAATGGGAATGCAGGCGGGTCCTCAAAGCGGGGTTTTTACAACGAATGCAATTGGCTTTAATTACACAAATGTATGGGGTAAAAAAGTCAACCTTAACGCAAGCTATTTCTGGAATAACGGCAATACCACTACTAATAAGATAAACGACAGACAGTATATTCTGGGTGGCGATGCCAATCAGTACTATAACGAAAACAGCAGATCGACCAACGAAAATACCAACCACAGGTTCAACCTTAGGCTCGAATATAACATCGACACAAATAATTCAATTATTCTGCAGCCACGATTCAGTTTACAGGATAACAACGCGCAAATTGGGTTGAATGCAAAAACTTCATTTACGCCCGATTACCTGCAGGCTAATCTGATTAACTCATCTGTAAATGCCAATAACAACATTTCATCCGGGTATAACTTCAATAACGACTTTTTGTATCGTCATAAATTTGCCAAAAAGGGCAGAACAATTTCCATTAACCTCGGAACAGGTGTTAATAACCGCGATCGGAATGGATATGTAAATACACAAAGTATTTATTACCTGGAGTCAGAGGGTGCAATAAATGACTCCATCGACCAGTACGGTAAGTCGCTTTCAAATGGGCTTAACTTATCATCAAACGCTGTGTACACCGAGCCTGTGGGAAAAAACAGCCAGGTGCAGATTAACTACACTATAAACTGGTCGAAAAACGATAACGATAAAAAGACGTATAACTACGCCAGCGACCGCCAGGATTATACCGTTTTCGATACCTTGCTTTCGAACGTTTACAAAAATTACTATGTTACAAATCGCGTAGGAACGGGGTATCTTTATCAGACCGAAAAAGTAAACCTGAATGCAGGTATTACCTACCAATATGCAAGTCTCGATGGAAATACCAGTTTCCCGATCCTGGATTCAACACACAGGTATTTCAATAACATACTGCCTAACCTGATGTTTAATTATAAATTTTCGCAGCTTACCAACCTGCGTGTTATTTATCGCGCCAGTACCAACGCTCCTTCAATTTCGCAGTTACAAATGGTAGTTGATAATTCCAATTCACTGCTGCTGTCAATCGGTAATCCTTCGCTTAACCAGGAAATAAGACATTTTGTAATGGCGCGTTATTCCACTTCCAACAAAGAAAAAACATCCAATCTTTTTGGCATGCTTTTCCTGCAAAGGACGCAGAATTATATTGGCAACGCTACCTTTCGCACTGTTAACGACACCATAATTAACGGCCAGGAAGTAAAAAAAGGAAAGCAGCTTTCAATCCCCACCAACCTTAATGGTGCCTGGAGCAGTCGTGTACTGGTTACTATTGGGCTACCCATAAAGCCGATCAAGAGTAATATCAATTTCAACACCGGGGTAACTTACAACCGTTTGCCGAGTTTGATCAATGCAGTTACCAATACCTCGAATACCTATGGGCTTAACCTGGGTGCAGTACTCAGCAGCAACATCAGCCAGAAACTTGATTTTACGCTTACCTATAATATTAATTACAATTTGGTTGAAAACACCATTCAACCCCAGTTCAACAATAACTATTTTTTTCAGATCGGATCGTTGCAATTTAACTGGGAGTTCTGGAAAGGATTTTTTGTTCAGAACACGGTTACTTACCAGGATTACAACGTGATTTCGTCGGGTACGCATTCAAAATACACCTTGTGGAACGTGAACTTCGGTAAAAAAATCTTTAAAAACAGGGCAGGTGAAATCAAGCTTTCATGTTACGATATTCTGGATCAGAACCAGAGTTTGAACCATGCCGTTTACGATACATATATCGAAGATTCAAATACCGAGATGCTTCAGAAGTATTTTATGCTCACATTAACGTATAACCTGAGGAAATTCAACGGGAAAATGCCTCATACACAGCAGGGGTCAGATCGCGGTGGCTCTGATGGCCGCCCTGATTACCATCAGCATTAACGACAAGGTGACATAAGCTGAGTTAACCATTTATCAAACGGCGGCATTCAGGTTCTTAGTTTTGCCTGGAAATTTGCCTGTATGGATACTCATTTTTTAAATCCGACTTTTTGCAGCTTCAAATGCATTTCCTATGATTTTATGATGATCAAAAAGTTTGTATATTAGCAAAATAGTTTTTGATGATGATGCATACTGAATACCTGACATTCCCGGCACTTTTTGCAGAAACACTTGGCAAATTCGGGAATCGCCCAGCCATGGCTCTTGTTGGAGAAGAACCGATGACTTATAATGATCTTGACCGGAAAATCAGAGCTTTGACGACCTGGCTGGAAAAACTAGGGATAAATCCGGGAGACAAAATTGCTATTCTCAGCAGCAGCATTCCTAATTGGGGAGTCAGTTATTATGCCATCACTTTTATGGGTGCGGTGGTGGTGCCATTATTGCCGGATTTTCACACCTCCGAAATCAGCAATATCATTGAACATTCCGAAGCTAAAGCAATATTTATTTCCGATGGTTTACGATCAAAAATCAACGATACTGACCGGATGCTTATTCAAATCAGGATCGAAGATTTTACATTAATAGCGTTTTCTGAAACATCTGTTTCTTTTAATTCTGAGGCATCGCCAGTTAAGCCATACAGCGTATCCGAGGAAGATCTTGCCGCTATTATTTACACCTCGGGAACAACAGGAAAATCAAAAGGTGTGATGCTAAGCCACCGGAATATTTCCTTTGTTGCAAAAATGAGTGCCCATGTTCATGAAATAAACGAATTCGACAGATTTCTTTCCATACTCCCGCTTTCGCATACCTATGAAAATACAATAGGTATGATTTTCCCGATGACAAAAGGCTCATGCATTTATTATCTTGGAAAGGTGCCAACACCATCTTTGCTTTTGCCTGCGCTTCGCCAGATTAAACCAACCATTATGCTTACGGTTCCGCTTATCATCGAAAAGATTTTCAGGAACCAGATCAAGCCAAAATTTACTGGTAACCTTGCACTAAGGATTGCCATTCACATCCCTTTTGTCCGCAAAAAATTGAATGTACTTGCCGGCAAGAAACTGATGGAAACCTTCGGTGGCGAACTTCGTTTCTTCGGTATTGGCGGAGCCAAACTAAACAGAACCGTTGAGAAATTCCTGATCGAGGCTAAATTCCCTTATGCCATAGGCTATGGCTTAACGGAAACTGCTCCTTTGCTTGCAGGAACAAATCCCGCAAAAGCCCGGCTTCAATCTACCGGACCTAAGATTGAAGGAATTGAACTCAAAATTCATAATCCGGATGAAAATACCGGCGAAGGTGAAATTTGGGCTAAAGGTCCGAATGTAATGAAGGGCTATTTTAAAGAACCTGAATTAACCGAAGCCATCATCACACCTGAAGGCTGGTTCCGCACCGGTGACCTGGGAATGCTTGACAAGGACGGATATCTTTATATCAAAGGCCGCATAAATAACATGATCGTTCGTTCGGGCGGTGAAAATATTTTTCCAGAGGAGATCGAATCGGTGATCAATAACTTCCGCCATGTGCTGGATTCACTCGTAAAGGATCGGAAAGGGAAACTGGTAGCCTTAGTTAATTTCAATCTCGAAGAAATCAAAACACAAAATCACCACCTGAAGGCAGGAAATGCCGATTATGCTGATCATGAACTTGAAAAACTGCGTGTTGAACTCCAGGCATATGTGAACCACCGTGTGAATAAATTTTCGCAGATACAGGAAGTTGTTATTCAGCCCGAACCATTTGAAAAGACAGCGACACAAAAGATTAAACGGTACCTTTACTGGTAAATTTGTTCACTAAATTCAGATATCATCTTCATCGGATCTGATTTTCCTGTTCAAGAATAAAGATTCTGATTCAAATTAAAATCCGATCTGAAACTGAAGGGATGCGAAATTATTGCTGATGTTGTTTGACTCTTCCTCACAGAAATTATAATTGAGCGCAAGTTTTGCATAATTGTTAAACTGCCAGCTAGCGCCAACAATATATCGTGAAGAGATATCACCCGTTTTTGCTTTATTGGGATCGTACACATCATACTTGAGCAGCACTTGTACTTTACTGGGAATTACATAATATCCCGATTGAAGATACCAGCCTTCACGGGTGATTTCAGCATCTTTTCCCTGTAAGTACTCACCCCTGAAATAAAATCCTTTCAACTCGTAATTTAGTTCAACGCCAAAACGGGAGCGGTTTTGGTTAATTGCAGGATATCCTTTTCCGATGGTAAACTTATCCCAGCCGGAATAATAGGAAGCCCCGACATCAAGTCCTTTTATGAGGTGAGTAACAATCCTCCCGGAAGTAGATTTGGCATTGTTGCTGTCGGCCACATTTATTCCTTCGCCATTGAAAACGCCAACGCGATAATCAATCCTGTTTTTACCGTTTATTTTCAGGAAAGTGCCGCCGATAAGGATTCCAAGGTCGCGGCCGTTGTGATTACCATTTACATCTTTACTTCGGGCAACCAAAGCTTCAATAACCTGCGATCTGTCGTTGGACTTGCCTTTATTGTCCGAAATCTGGTTTTCGTACGAAAGTGGAATTTTGGTTTGTCCGATTGTCAGATTAAGAAAACCGAATGGTTTAAAATCAGCAACAGCATCAAGCAATTTGCCACCACCTGCAAAATCAAGCTGGAACTGATACGACCAGTAAGGTGTAACCTCGTCACGTAAATCGAGGCGGGCACGACGAATATCGGTTGAATTTATTTTACCTGTTTCATCAAACTGTTGAAACCTTACCTGTGTATAGCCTGAAAGCTTCATACTACGGGCTGCCGAAAGGAAAAACGATTTTTTTGCGGCATCGGTTTCCTTCTGCTTAATGGCCGCCTCAGCACGAACCGAATCGGCCTGTTCCCGGGAGATGGACTTGTTTTTTACCAGCAGGTTCAATACATCATTGGCACTTTGCGCCTTCAGCAAACTAAACGAGGCAGTAACGACGAAAATCATTACAATTATGATTATACTTCGGCAATACGCCATCAGTGTTTTTTTAAAAGTCGCCATTTAGCAAAATTTTATGTGGATGAAAATCATGATTGAATTGTAAAAAAACGAAAATATCGGTTTAATACCAGGCAAACACTCATTTTTGTAGAATTAAGTCATGGATTCGTGTCACAATACCCACGCTATTTTAAACATATCAAAGTTCAGAGTTGTGTCAAAATTATACAATTTCTTATCGTGTTGTATCGCAAACCTATTTATCAGTTGTTCCAGGATTTTTTAAATCAAAACTTCCTACAGATTCTGATCGTAATACTCCGCCAGTTTCCGGTACAGGTGCAACCTGTCAACTCCTCCAACGTTATGAGGATGTTGCGGATAAACGAAATAATCAACCTGTTTACCTTTTTTGATGCATTCCTGTATAAACTGCAGGCTGTTCTGCCACACAACGGTATTATCCTGAGCGCCCTGAATCACAAGCAATTTGGTGTCAAGCTTGTCAACATAATTCAAAATACACGCTTTTTTATATCCCTCAGGATTTTGCTCAGGAGTATCCATATAGCGTTCGCCATACATCACTTCGTAGTATTTCCAGTCGATAACCGGTCCGCCACAGGTTGCCACCTTAAATACGCCGGGATTGCGCAGAATCATAGTTAATGTCATAAACCCACCATAGCTCCATCCGTCAATTCCAATGCGCGAAGCATTAACATAGGGCAGCGATTTCAGGTAGTTAACTCCAATCATTTGATCTTTGCTTTCGATATCTCCTAGCTTGCGGTGAATGGCTTGCTCAAAATCTGCTCCGCGGGCAGAAGTACCATGGTTATCTAATGTCCAGATAATGTAGCCTTTAGAAGCCAGGTAATTAAAATAAAGATTTGATGCTCCCAACCAGGTATCTGATACCAGTTGAGAATGTGGCCCGCCGTAAACATACACGAGCACAGGATATTTCTTTGATGCATCAAAATCTACGGGCAAAATCAGCCTTCCGTAAAGATCGCTTCCGTCGTCGGCTTTAAGTGTTACAAATTTTGTTTCGCCAAGTTTGTAATCTTTTAAAGGGTTAACATCTTCAGAAATCAGGCGTACTGTTTCTGCTTTGTCGTTCAAAAGCGTATATCGCGAACCAACATTCAGACTGCTTAGCCGGTCGATACTAAATTTGCCATCGGGCGAAACAAAAGTGGTATGTGTTCCTTTGCCGGAAGTGTATTTCAGGATTTTACCGGTTTTAAGTTCTACGGAATACAGATGCCTTTCCAGCGGACTTTCTTGGGTGGATGTATAAAAAATCTTTGTTTCTTTAGGATCGAATCCCTGGTATGCTGTAACTTCCCACGGTCCTTTTGTGACTTGTTTTACCAGGTTGCCTTCAACATCATATAAATAAAGGTGGTTGAAGCCATCGCGGCGGCTTTGCCATATAAATTGCGAAGGGTTGGTTTTCAAAAAATATAATCCGTTGAGTGGCTCAACATATTCTTTATCCGTTTCTTCAAAAAGTGTTTTCACGAATTCGCCGGTCGCAACATCGTATTTATTCAGCCACATATGATCCTGGTCGCGGTTTAGAACGGCAATGAAAATATATTTTTCGTCCGGGTTCCAGGTAATATTGGTAAGATATTGCTCAGCCGGTTCACCGGTTTTTAGAAATACAACCTGGTTTTTTACGGGATTAAAAACTCCTACCGTAACATGATGGCTTGCCATACCTGCCATGGGATAGCGGATGTATTCGACCTTGGCAACGCGTTCGTTGATATCAACAAGCGGATACTCGCTCACCATGGTTTCGTCCATGCGGTAAAATGCCAGCAGGTTTCCTTTTGGCGACCAGAAAATTCCTCCATCAATTCCAAATTCGTTGCGATGAACTGTTTTACCGTTTACAATTCCCTTGTCAGAATCGTTGGTTACTGCCAGGGTTCTGCCTTTCTCCGAAACATAAAGATTGTTTTCTTTAGTGAATGCAATACGGCCTGTAATGGGTTCGAATTCTGCATTTTCACCTTCAGGTTCATAGTTGTTCACCATTGCCAGTTCTTTGGTTTGCATATTGAACCTGAAAAATTTCGAGTCATTCGAATACCGAAATGTATTTTCATTCTCCCATTTAATTGCAGGAAGAGTCCTGAGTTTTTTTTGCTGAATCTTTTCGACAGCAAGATTCAATTCGTCAAGCGAAAGAATGCTATCAATAATTCCCGTTTTAGCCACATTTTGAATAATGCGGTTATTGGCATCCCAGGTGAAAACATTATTGCTGCGCCATTGGATATTCATTAAGGATGCCGGAGCCAGTTTGCGGTTCTGAAGGTCGTCGAAGGTCAGAAGTTTTTGTTGCGCGAAGATTTGTGAGGTCACA
>JBBSDG010000133.1:0-10341 GCA_038249635.1 Bacteroidales bacterium
GAAGGGTATCCGCTCGATGCTTCCTCCGGATCACACTTTTTCCACAATGTAACATCCATGAATGTCGGTTATTTCTCGGTGCAGCCCGAAATGGGATCAAGCTTTATTGATTATGATTTACTGAAAAAGCAAAAACTTATTTCCAAAACGAACTTTTTCCGGCATGTGAGGTTTGATAATGCATTGAAGATACGTATGGATGGGCGGAAGCGATTGGCAGTGGTAACGTGGGAGTGAAAAGTGAAAAGTGTCTGCACATCCAAAGGGTGTCTGACACTACTACAAGTGAATAATGAATAATGAATAATGAATAATGATGAGCGAAGTTTGAAACCCTGAAATCCTATTCTCTAAACCCCAAATCCACCAATGGACATTACGAAACCTCTTGGCAAGAAAACCTTCCTGTACTTGCTGCTGTCCTGCTTTTTTATCACCAATGCCTTAATTGCAGAGTTTGGAGGAGTAAAAATATTCTCATTCGAAAAACTTCTGGGCATCGCTCCGCTACAACTCAATATTTTCGGCATGATTACGGACCTGAATATGAGTGTTGGAGTGCTTATATGGCCGATAGTTTTTATTTTTTCGGATATCATCAATGAATATTTCGGGAAAACCGGAGTGCGTAGGATCAGTTTTATAACTGCCGGTATGGTCGCCTATTCCTTCATTATCGTCTTGATGTGGACTGGCATGCCCCCGGCAGATTTCTGGCTGAAACTGAACGGAATGGATAGTATTGGCAGGCCTTTCGATATCAATTATGCATATTCAACAATATTCAGAGCAGGATTGGGAATCATTGTAGGTTCACTTACGGCATTCCTTGTGAGTCAGTTGGTTGATGCGTATGTGTTTCATTATTTCAAGAAACTCACTGGTCATAAGTTTCTTTGGTTACGTGCAACTGGCTCAACAGTGGTATCGCAGGTGATAGATAGTTTTGTAATTCTGTTTATTGCGTTTTACTTCCTTGGCAACTGGAGCCTGGAGCAGGTTTTCAGGGTAGGTTTGATTCAATACCTGTATAAAGTTTCACTGGCCATTTTGCTGACTCCGCTGATATACCTTGCACACCTGGTAATTGATTCCTATTTGGGAAAAGAATCTTCTGACAAGATCATAGCAGAAGCGGATCAAAACTGGGAAAATAAATCTAATAATGAGGTAATCTGATACCTAACAAACATTTAACCCGTAATGAAATCTGTTTGCAGTATTGCACTCGATTATACCCTTCTTTGCGACTAAGGTGGACATCGCCCCTCTGTGTCGGATACGCTCAACAACCAGGCAAGAACCACAGGGCAAACTCTTCAGACTCTTTAAATATTTCAGAATTCGATTCGCTATGTCACCATGACTCTGTGTCCCCGTGTCCCCGTGTCCCCATCTCCCCGTGTCTCTCACTCTCCCCATCTCCCCATCTCTCCATTTCCCCGTGTCCCCATTTCCCCGTGTCCCCGTGTCTCTCACTCTCCCCATCTCCATCTCCCCTTGTCCCCATGTCCCCGTGTCTCCGTGTCTCCTTGTCTTTCAGTCTCTCGTCTGCCCAATATTCCCATCACGCTTCTCCCCCGGCTTCACCTGGCACACGTATTGTCCCGAAAGTCTTTCCTCATAATTAATTACAACGGGTAAGCCAGCGTGCTCCCAGTCAACAAGTCCGCCCGAAAGGTTGGCGCAGTTCTCTTTAAAGCCATTATTCATCAGTATTTTAACGGCTTCAGGACTATGGATGCCACTGGCGTCAGCTACTATCAGTGGCTTATCAACCGGCAGATTCACGAGCAGTTCAGGCAGTGATTTCATCGGACAAAAAATCAGCCAGCTTACATCAAATATCTTAAACCGGTTCAGGTATTCTTCCCTAACATCAACAATTACAGCACCTTCCAGGCAAAGTTTATACGCTTGTTGAGGCGAAAGATTGTATATTCCATTCGATTGTATCGCTTTTCCTTCGAAGAAACTTTCCATTATATCGTTGTTTTAAATGGGTATGAATTTCCATGTAAAAGTACATGTATAATCAGAAGTAATGATATCAAAACTCTTAATTGTTGATTGTAAATGGTTTCTTTGTATTTTTGAGGTAGAAAATTGAAGACTTTCTATGCACTCCGCTTTTTGTTTTCAAAATCAGGTTCGGAATTGGTAATATTTTATCTTCCACCATTGTAGTCTTAAATTACACTCATTCAACTCTTTTAATGCTTCTATGACTTTGTTATCAGTCCTGAACCGCACAAAACCGGCACACATTATAGCTGCCAGTATTGTATTTGCTGCCATAAGTGTGTTAGTTAATCTGATGTCGTTTTCATTGGATTCATTGGAAATTTTAAATGCTGCCCTGGTCGCTATTTTTTCGATATCAATAACTGTATTTGTATGTTTCATTTTCGTGCTGTCGAAAAAAAATAATTTCATATTCAGCCGCACTTTATTATGGATATGTCTTGCTATGATAGCATGGGCTTTGGGTGATATATTATATCTATACCTGAAATGCATACAAGTCGATCCTTTTATTTCGCCAACCGACCTGTTTTATATTGCTGCATCAATTTTATCAATTGTTGCCGTATTAACTATTCCCGGTTCACTGCCTGGATCGCAAAGGCGGAATATGGTATTTATTGAAATCAGCATATTGGTATTATCCGCTACAGTTTTATTTGCAATCGTATTGTTACAGCGCGGAAAACCTGATTTAAGCTTTGATCTGCTTACTTTGTTGATGGTTTTTGTGTATCCTGTTCTGGATATTATTTTAATCTGGATTATAATAATATTGTATTTTGCCTATCCTCTGAAAAATTTCCAAAAGGTGTTAGCGCTGTTTTTTATAGGAGCCACGTGTCTCTTTTTTGGTGATGTGTATTATCTTATTAGCTCTATTTATGAAACATTACCCGGAGAGTATCTTTTTGATTTGGGATATTATGCGTTTTATACGTTTGTTTTGCTTGCCGGATTGAAGGGTTTTAAACTTATAAGGTTGCGCGAACCCGATGCCAGGAAAAAACCAATGGCTTTCAAATCAGGAAACTGGATCGTTTTTGTGCCGGGAATTTTTCTGGTAGTGGTAATAGGGCTGTTGGTGGGGTTTGCTTTTAACCAGGCTTTTGAGATGTTTCATGGTGTGATAGCGCTTATTGCATTTATTATAGTACTTTTTATTGTACATCAATATATGGTTATTATTGATAACATACGATTAACCAAGGAGATGCGGAAGATTAATGCTCAACTCGAAAGTAAAGTTGAGAAGCGTACTGCTGAATTAAGCAAAGCTATTAGCGAACTTCATGATGAGATGAAGGAAAGGGAAAAGGCTGAAGTACATCTGGCCCGTAGCAACCAGGATCTGGCTCTGCTGAATAGGGATAAAGATAAACTCTTTTCGATACTGGCACATGATTTGCGAAGCCCGTTAGGTTCTATGATGAACCTTTCTGAACTTCTGGCCGAAAATATCAATGGTTTTAATGAAACGGAGTTGCTCGAAATAATCAGCACTCTCAACAAATCTGCCTCACAAACATATCAGCTTTTTAATGATTTACTCGCATGGTCGGCCATTCAAATGGGAAGAGGCGAAAACGATAAGGAAAAATTCCAACTATCGGAGGTTATTTCCGAAACCATGGTTATGTTAATTTCGGAGGCTGGTCGTAAACAAATCGAAATCCATTCGGGTATTGATGAAGCATTAATGGCATACGCTGATAAGTTTGCTATTCAAACGGTTGTACGGAATCTAATAAGCAACGCAATTAAGTTTACACAAAATAAAGGTACAATTACTATTATGGCTGAGCAAAATAATGATTTAGTCAAGATTTCAGTTTCAGATAACGGAGTTGGAATTTCAAGGGAAAAGCAAAAAAAAATATTCAGGGTTGATGCTTTGAGTTCAACTGCCGGCACTGAAGGGGAGAAGGGTACCGGATTTGGGTTATTGCTTTGTAAAGACCTTGTGGAAAGGAATAACGGCAAAATATGGCTCGAAAGTGATAAAGGTGGAAGTACTTTTCATTTTACATTACCATCCAACCAAAACATGGATTCAGTTACTCCAAAAATACCCGTTACCAGGGTTCAATATGCCTGCGATCATTCGTTGCGAATCGGATTTACCACCATGACCGGGGAAATAAATCAAACTGTACTCCGATCGGAATTAAGCCTGATTTGGAGCAGCAGCGAATATAATCCGGATTATTCGGTATTGGTTGATTTACGGCTGGCTTCGTTTGCGATAGAAAAAAATGATATTCCGGTGATACTCGAAATATTTTCGGCTATGCCAGGCGCTAAAAAAAATAAAAAGTTTGCGATGCTTACTGCTACACCGCAACAGGTAGCTTTTTCAACTATGTTCGGTCAGAATATAAAAAATAAATATCCTTTTATCATTGAAATTTTCAGTACTCACGAGGCGGCTTTAAACTGGCTGGGGGTGTAAAGGCTGATTTAAAATCATTGCGACTTTCAAACATTTTTTAAAGGGCAATTAAAATTCTTTATTATTTTTATGCCGTATTTATACGTCAAGTTAAAACATGTCGTATATTTGCGTCATAAATCAGAAATGAAACAATGGCTAAAACTGAATTATTTGACGAATCGCTACAACAGGCTGCTGTTTATTTCAAGGCTTTATCTCACCCTGCGCGACTCGCCATCATCAATTACCTGATAGAAACCGGAACCTGCATCACAGGCGATATTACTGAAGAACTGCCACTAAGCCGCACCACTGTGGGTCAGCATCTGCAGGAACTGAAAGATTGTAAGCTAATCATGGGTACGGTAAATGGTGCGAAAGTTAATTATTGCATTAATGAAGCCGGACTTGAAGATATTATCCTCACTCTTAATGATTTTATAGCTAAACTGGAAAAATCAAAAACCTGTTGTCGGTAGTAAGTGAATAATCAACGGAATAATGAATATTTTCAAATAGTAATCATGGAACGTTCAGAAAAAGCATTGGAATATTTCGATAATAAATTTAATTGTGCACAATCAGTTTTATCTGCCTTTGCCGATGAACTTGGATTAACTGAAGACGAATCTCTTCGGGTTGCCTGTGCATTTGGCGGTGGTATGGGCTGGCAACAACTCACATGTGGTGCTGTTACAGGAGCAGCCATGGCGCTTGGGTTGAAGTTCGGGAAAGGTAAATATGACGATGATGATAAAAAACTGCAGACTTCAAATAACACGGTTATACTTTTCGAAGAATTTACAAAGCTCAATGGATCAAACTCATGCCGAAGTTTACTGGATAACCTGGATATGAGAGATGAAGCGGAATATAAAGTTATTGTTGCGAAAAACCTTTTTCACACCAATTGCCGGAAGTATGTTGCCGATGCCGTGATGATTGCCGAAAAAATAATTAATAACTCAAAATAGAAATTGCTATGGAAGATATTAAACAAATTATTAAAAAGAAATACGCTGAAATTGCCAAACAAACCAAAGAGCAGAATGCCCCTTCATGCTGTGGAGCCGTTTCCTGCAGTTCAGTAGTGGATTATTCAATTTTCAGCGAAAGCTACGATAAACTCGAAGGATATGCTCCTGATGCCGATCTTGGCCTTGGTTGCGGACTTCCGACAGAATATGCAGGTATTCAACCAGGCAACACAGTTCTCGATTTAGGCTCAGGTGCCGGTAACGATTGCTTTGTAGCCCGCGCCCTGGTTGGCGAAAGCGGTTATGTGGCTGGTATTGATTTTACCGATGCCATGATTGAAAAAGCCCGCGAAAATGCACGTAAACTGGGCTTTACCAATGTGGACTTTATACAGGGCGATATTGAAAATATACCTGTAAAATGGGGCGTTGTGGATGTGGTTATCAGTAATTGTGTACTAAATTTGGTTCCCGACAAACAACAGGCTTTCAACGAAATATTCAGGGTGTTGAAACAGGGTGGACATTTCTGTATTTCGGATGTGGTGATTGAAGGCGAACTTCCGAAAGGATTAAAAGATGATGCTACAATGTATGCCGGTTGCATTTCGGGAGCTTTGCCAAAATCTGAATATCTCGAAATTATAAAAGATGCAGGATTTGCTAATCTGGATGTGAAAAAAGAAAAGAAGATTGAAATTCCTGATGATTTACTCCTCAATTACATGTCGGCCAATGAACTTGGAAAATTTAAAACCGGCGAAACGGGGATTTTCAGCATTACAGTAACTGGCAAGAAACCTGAAGGTTGTGGGTGCGGATGTTCGTGTTCCTGATTTATTTATTGTACACAAATTCGCACAAATAATTCACGAATGGTCACAAATTAGTCGTGGACCATCACCATTAGCCATAAAATGACAATCACCGTAACCCCGGAGTAAAGCGACCAATGACCCCTCGGATAAACATCGAATAACCAGAATTATCTTTTTATCACCTTAAATGACTGGTTGTTATGTCCGCCTATTTTTAAAACGTATATGCCAACGGATAAATCAGAAATGTTAATCTGCTGGTTTTCCGTTCTTAATTTCCCTGCTGATACTATCTGATTTGATTGATTTATAATAAGATAGTCAGCAGGGAAACTTATTTTACCGGTTTTAACAGAAATGAAATCGCCGACTGGATTCGGAAATAAGAGATAATTTTCCTGTGTCAGGGTTTCGGTCGAATTATACAGATTATTGATATAGTTACCTAATAAATTACTTAAATCGAGAATATGAAGTTTTTGCGGAATATTAAAAGGTTGCTGAATAAATTTTTCATTTGAGATATAGTATTTCAATCCGTTGGATGTCGCAATTCCTTCTACCTGGTGCAAAGGCAGTGAAACCTCAACTTTTCGTTTATTCCCGCTAAAATATTCAGTTCCATGAAAGTCGTAAAGCAGGTAAACAAAGGGTTGCAGTAATTTGCTGTAACCGCATAAAACAACCAGTTTTTTTGAATCAAGATAAGTAGCCCCTGTTATCAATCCCTGCACATTAAAGGTGGATTTTAACTTTGCAACATAAGTACCAGCAATTTTAGGCAATGAATACATACTTGTTTTCTGACTTAACCATTGTTTGGTAAAAAGGAAAATACTGTCTGTTGTTACAATAAATGCCTCACAATCAAAATCAGTATTATTTGATCCTGAGGGTGAAAAGTTAGTTTGGTTCTGATATGTAAAACTGATCGTATCGGTAAGCGGTGAATTGGCAAGTATTGAATTTTTATCAACCCGCAAAATTCTCAGGTCTGTCCGGTTACCGCTTGAATTGTTGCCAAAATCACCGATATAAACGAAGTTTTCATCCTGTGATATCTCTTCCCAATCCATATTTTTGGTGCCGCTTAAGGGATGAGTTTGAATCAAATTGCCATTCAGAGTATCTAAGGCATATATGTTTATATCGTGACTATCATTGAATGACCAGATATAATTATTCCATTTTATTAGTCCTGAAGTTTCGGTAAGTTCGCCTGTAAGGTTGAAGCTGGCTGAAGGAGCAACAGAAACAGGGTTATAAAAGCAATTTCCATCATTAACGGTGGCAGATGAATTATAATTCACCGCCTGTGGATCAGTACATCCGGAAACCTGGGCTTTTGCAGACAGTAACGTAAACAGAAAGAACAGGGTAAATAGCAGGTTTTTGAGTTTCATAGTTTATTGAAATTATAAATAGCCTGTGCAAATTTCCGGAGATGAAGACGGGCAGATTCCTGGATTTTTAAAGCGTAGAAAATAGTACGTAATCTTTTAATCATGATTAATAACATTCTCACTATCTAATTGTTTTATGGTAAAGATAAGGTTTAAAGAACATGAATTGCATGGTGTAATTTTCCTGCCCTCAAAAGGAATATTTTATGGGTACTGAAATTTACAAACTACCATTTCCCTAAACGTGTCATTGCCTCCTGCTTTTTAAAGATAATCCTAATAAAACTACAATTTAAAAATCTCCAAAACCAATTATGACAACAAAAACATACATATTCGCAGGAGCATCCAGCAAAATTGCCTTGGAAACTGCCAGGCTGCTAAAAGCACAGGGCCATAAAGTAATAGGCATCTCGACCAAAACTGAAAACACCATTTACGATGAATTTCACACCATCGAAAAATATGGCTTTTCCTGTTTTCCTGCAATCGGTGGCGATAGTGACGGACTTGTTTATTTCCCCGGCACCATTAACCTGAAACCGTTTCATCGCCTCACGGAAAAGGATTTTATGAACGATTACCAGGTGAATAGTTTAGGCGCAGTGGCATTTGTACAGGCCTTTCTGCCCAATTTAAAAAACAGTGAAAGTCCGGCAATTGTTTTTATCAGCACAGTGGCGGTGGCAGTAGGAATGCCGTTTCATTCGTCCATTTCCATGGCCAAGGGAGCCATCGAAGGATTAACAAAAGCACTGGCTGCCGAACTTGCTCCCGGTATTCGTGTTAATTGCGTAGCTCCATCCCTGACCGACACACCACTTGGCGAAAAATTTATCAATACCCCCGAAAAGCTGGAAGCCTCGCAAAAACGCAATCCGCTGCGGAAGGTAGGCTCAGCAAGCGATATTGCCGGTGCCATCCAATTCCTGCTCAGCAACAATTCTAATTGGGTTACCGGACAAATAATTGCCGTTGATGGGGGAATGAATAATCTGAAATTACTATAACTATCAGCTTTAATTCAGAAAATAATACGCTGCATTAAGCGCTGTAGCAAACGAAACCCACAACAGATAAGGGATATTGATGTAAGCAGCCCAGGGTTTTAGTTTATAAAATAATCTGAGCATCACAATTATACTAATCCATAAAACTACAATGTCGATAAGTGCAACGCCAATCATTTTGAAATAAAAGAAAAAGAAACTCCATGCGAAATTGAACAGCAATTGCAGCAGAAAAATAAAAATCGCCTGCTTGCGTTCTTTGCCCGCATCGAGTGTCCAGATCATAAACAGCGAAATTCCCATGAGCAGGTAAAGTGTTGTCCACGCCGGGCCGAAAAGCCAGTTGGGAGGAGCAAACGATGGCCTGTTAAGTGTGGCAAACCATCCCGGTATTGCTGTTGAAGTAAATATTCCGGCTACAGCACCAATAGCCAGTGGTAATAGTATCGAAACTATCAGTTTTACAATTTTTGATGATTTCATATCTTTTCTGAAAAGGTAAATTTCAATTTTAGTCCGTGTCGGGAAACATCCAATATAATATCAACTGTTTCTATTTCAAGTTTTTAAGTATTCTCAATGCTTCATCCACATGCTTTGTGGCTTGTGTTTGCGAATTGAAGATATACAATACTTTACCCGATTTGTCGACCACATAGGTTACGCGTCCGGGCAACAGACCCAAAAGATTGGTAGGTACGCCGAAAAATGAGCGGATTATATTTCCTTCATCACTCAGTAAAGTGAAGCTGAGCCTGTGTTTTTCGGCAAACTTCTTATGGCTTTGGACCGACTGCCCGCTGATACCGATAATTACGGCATCGGCATCGCTGAATACTTCAAACTGGTCGCGGAACGAACAAGCCTGAGCTGTGCAGCCAGGACTATCGTCTTTGGGATAAAAATAAATCACCAGGTTCTTTTTACCAAGAACGGTATTTATATTGAACATATTACCGTTTTGATCCGGTAACGAAAACTGAGGGATAATGCTCCCGACCTGGATTGCTTTCATTTTCTGATTCTGATTAAAGATGAGGTAAAATGTGAATAACAGCATGTAAATGGCAAGGTAAAACCTGTAAAAATTCCTGAATTTCAGATAGTTGCGATTATTCGGATACATATTCCCAAAAAGGGCTTTCAGCTCTTTCCAGAAAACAGGCTTAATGTTAATGATCCAGCTATCCGTCTGATAAACCAGTTTGCGGAATTTACTGCGGTAAAAAGTCAGAGGCAAACCCCAGACGATGAATAAGATAAGCCATATTTTTTCGTACATGGGTGAAGGGTTTGTATTTTAATTAGCGTTAATAGTTTTGTGAACTGAAGTCCGGAGACCGGAGTCCAAAGCAAGTCTGACAGATTCTTATGGATAAATTTTTCTACTTCTGAATTCCGTCTTCCGTCTCTCCCTTTCCCCTTTCTCCAAATCTCCCCTTCCCCCTGTCTCCCCTTCTCCCACTCGCCCCGCTCATTTCATCTCTTAGGAAACCACGGAATAAAAGCACTTGTTTTTTCAATATATTCCTTGTACTCAGGTTTTGTTTCTTTAAGGGATTTTTCGAGCAATGCTACTCCCGAAACTTTGATAATCAGGGCTGTCATCAGAACGGAACCTAAAACCGGAATATAGCTTCCTGCCGAAAGACAGATAAAACCATATCCGCACCA
>JBBSDG010000134.1:0-10273 GCA_038249635.1 Bacteroidales bacterium
CTTTCGGGCATGGTGTGCAGCAAATCAAGGGCTTTTTGTTCGTATTCGCGCATTTTACCGGCTGCATAAGCGATTCCTCCACTGCTGTTAACCGTTGTTATCAGTTCAGCAACTTTATGAGGCTCGTTGTTATGGCGGCGGACAATATTCATGGCACGGCGTTTTTCCAACCATGTCATATTGCTGAGCATATGAATGAGCGGAAGGGTCATTTTTTTCTCTTTGATATCGGTGCCGTTAGGCTTGCCGGTTGCGAGATTTTTCTCGTAATCGAAAAGGTCGTCCTTAATCTGGAAAGCAATTCCAACATATTCGCCAAAAAGGCGCATTTTCTCAATAGTTTCGGCATCTGACCCAACCGAAGCAGCTCCGGCAGCGCAACAGGAAGCAATAAGTGAAGCAGTCTTTTTTCGGATTATTTCGAAGTAAACCGGTTCTTCAATATCCAGTTTCCGGGCTTTTTCGATCTGAAGCAACTCGCCTTCGCTCATTTCGCGGGTGGCGTTGGAAACAATTTTCAGGAGGTGGTATTCTTCATTTTCGAGCGAGAGAAGCAGGCCACGAGATAAGAGATAATCACCAACCAGGACGGCTATTTTGTTTTTCCACAGTGCATTGAGTGAAAAAAAGCCGCGGCGCTCGTTTGAGTCGTCAACCACATCGTCGTGAATCAGTGTGGCGGTATGCAGGAGTTCGATCAGCGATGCGGCGTGAAAAGTGCTCTGGTTAACCTCTCCGCAAACTTTTGCCGAAAAGAAAACGAACATGGGCCGCATCTGCTTTCCTTTACGCTTGATGATATATCGGGTAATGGTGTTGAGCAGCGGGACCGGGCTTTTCATCGAGTCGCGGAAATGCTTCTCAAACTCTTCAATATAGGAAGCTATGGGAGCTTTAATCTGGTCGATGGTGAGCATTCGTGATTTGAATATGGATTTAAGTACTCAAAAGTAGTATTTATCTGTGAATAATTGGCAGGATGGGAAATTCCTTTTCGGAAACACAGCTTTTATTTGAAGTTTGTTACCACGGAGGCACAGATTACACGGAGATTAATTAAGATAATTTTTTCTCTGTGTTACTATGTGTAATTAGTGCCTCCGAGGTTCCCTATATTTATTCAAAGTATAAACCTCATCATTCTTAAATATGTACCTTTGCAGGCAGGTTGTCGGCTATCAAAGCATTTAAAGCAGCCTGAAAATTATTATGGCAGGTATATTATTTGATCAAATTGTTTTTGGCCCTATAAAGAGCCGTCGGTTCGGAATTTCACTCGGGATTAACCTTTTGCCTTTGCAAGGTAAATTTTGTACTTTTAATTGCGTGTATTGCGAATGCGGATTGAATGAAGATCATAAAAAAGAGAAACAGGTTCTTTTCACGGCAGCCGAAATAAATGCTTCGCTGCAAAGCCGTTTCGAAGCTCTGAAAACCGGCGGACTCAATCCTGACAATATTACCTTTGCCGGGAATGGCGAGCCAACCATGCATCCGGAATTTGAAACTATTGTTGAAAATACAATACGCTTACGAAATGAATTTTTTCCAAATGCTAAGATTACCGTGCTCTCAAATGCAACCCGCCTCGATCGGGAAAATGTTAAAAGAGCCTTACTCAGGATTGATAATAATGTGTTGAAACTGGATGCCGGCACTAACGCCACTTTCCAGGCCATCAACCGCCCGACTTTCCCGATAACGCTCGAAAAAATTCTGATAGATTTAAAAAGCTTTAAAGAAAACCTGACCATACAAACCATGCTTATCCGCGGGGATGTGGAGGGAAAAATGGTTGATAATACTACCGAAGAAGAACTTACGCTTTGGTTAAAGCATATCAGGGAAATCAATCCCAAGCTGGTTATGCTCTACCCGATTGACAGACAGACACCATACAGGACATTGGAAAAAGTTCCGGAAATTGAGTTCCAGGCTTTAGCCAAAAGAATTGAAGAGTTGGGGATTAAAGCGGAAGTGTTTTATTGAGCAGAAACTTTTTGAGGAGTATTATAAGTACGATTTACGAGGTACGAGGTACGATTGGGGTCGTTAATGGTTATTATAAAAAGTGATCGTAATCCGTTATTATTATCTCATCAAGTCATTCGTAAATCGTCTTCGTCATTCGTCATTCGTAAATCGTAAATATCTTGCCCCCTTCGCACTAACCCCTAAACCCCAACCCCTAACCCCTCATGCTGGAGTACGACCCAAAAATTCTGCTTGCATTTGCTGAAACCCTGAGCGGAAACCAGGAGATATTCAACTGGCTGATGCAGAACGGGTATCCTGAACTTGCTGCGTTGAGTGCAAGTATGCGCGGCAACGAAGAGGCATTCGGGTGGCTGATGAAAAACGGGTATCCCGAACTCGGTGCCCTCGACCGGGCCATCGACAGAGATCCGAAAGCATTTATCTGGCTACAGAAAAACGATTTCCAGTTCCTGGCAATTCTGGCAGAAGCGTGCAACGCCAAACCCGAAGCAATTGATTATTTGAACCGGAACAACCTTCCGATATTTCTGCTGATCGCCCGCAAGTTTATTGCTTTCCGCGATAGCCAGACTTTTGATTATCATAAGAAACCGTTTTAGGTTTCAACGATTTATCTTATTGTTTTGATAAATGTGGGGCGAGAAGGCGAAAGGGAGAGTCGCAGAAATGGGGAATGGGAGATTTATTATACTTTCTCTTATATAAAAAAACCACGGCCTAAAAGTAGCCGTGGTGAAGTACATAAGGTTAATTGAAGCGTATTTTTATCCGCATTTGCTGTAGCCACAAACGGTACAGGTCATGCATCCTTCCTTATAAACAATCGTATTCTTTTCCTCGCACTGAGGGCAACTGTGGCCGGTTTGCGTTCCGTCGGGAATAAACTTTTTAAGGCCGCGGATCACACCATTTTTCCAGGTGGTGATGCTAACGTTGTCGAAACTCAGGTTATCAACCAGTTCAACTACGTATTGCAACGGCATACCATGTCGTAAAATCCCCGAAATAAGTTTGGCATAATTCCAGTAATCCTTTTTGAACGAACGCGACAGGCCCCGGTGAGTTACGCGATAGCCGTAGCTGTCCTCGTACTCGAAATCGTAACGTGCCGAAGTCTTTTCATTCTCTTTAATGCGGATCACCCAGCCTTTTTTTACGTAATCGGGAATATAAAAGTCGGTGCTTTTACCGGTAAATATTTCGTAAGGTTTGTTATTAAGAAGTCCTACAAAGGCAATCCAGCGTTCGTCTTCATTCATAAAGCGTACAACTTCAACTTCCAGTTCCTTGGGACGCGGAGGAGCTTTGGTTTCCTGGAATTCGTCGATCTCTTCTTTTTTATCATTGCTTACCAACACACCTGAACGTGAGCCATCGCGATAGATCGTCATGCCCTTGCAGCCACTTTCCCAGGCTGTGAGATATACATTGCTTACCAGTTCTTCGGTAGCATCGGCAGGCAGGTTAACAGTGACGCTGATGGAATGGTCAACCCATTTTTGTATAGCACCCTGCATCTGAACCTTGGCAAGCCAGTCGATATCGTTGCTGGTGGCTTTGTAATAAGGCGATTTCTCAATTATTGCATTTAAGGCATCGTCGCTCAAAGTTTTGGCGGTTTCCACATCATAGCCGTTTATCCGCATCCAGTCGAGGAACTTGGGATGAAACACATTGTATTCTTCCCACGAATCACCAACTTCATCCACAAAAGTGATATGTACGTTTTTATCGTTAGGATTTACTTTGCGACGGCGTTTGTAGCTTACCATGAAAACCGGCTCAATGCCTGAGGCTGTTTGTGTGCAGATACTTACACTGCCTGTAGGCGCAATGGTAAGCATACTGATATTACGGCGGCCATATTTTTCCATTTTGGCATACACATCAGGTGCAGCTTCGCGTATGCGATTGATCAGCGGGTTATTCCTTTCGCGTTCGATATCGAAGATAGGAAAGGCACCGCGCTCAGCAGCCAGGTCGGCCGAAGCACTGTAAGCTTCGATAGCCAGTGTTTTGTGAACATTCACGCTGAAACTGGTAGCTTCGTCGGTTCCGTAACGCATTCCCAAGGCTGCCAGCATATCGCCTTCGGCAGTGATACCAATACCTGTACGGCGACCCTGCAGAGTTTTTTCACGGATTTTTTCCCATAATTTCCTCTCGGTACGTTTGGTTTCTTCGTCTTCGGGATCTGCTTTTATTTTGGCAAGAATACCGTCAATTTTCTCCATTTCGAGGTCGATGATGTCGTCCATAATGCGGAGTGCATAACGTGAATGCTCGGTAAACAGTTTTGCGTTAAAGGTAGCATCGACAGTAAACGGATTTTCGACGTAGCTGTATAGGTTGATAGCAATCAGCCTGCAGCTGTCGTAAGCGCAAAGAGGTATTTCGCCGCAGGGATTCGTCGAAAGTGTCTTAAAACCAAGATCAGCATAGCAGTCGGGCACGGATTCGCGTATGATGGTATCCCAGAACAGGATTCCAGGTTCAGCAGATTTCCAGGCGTTGTGAATAATTTTATCCCACAAACCGCGGGCATTGATTTCCTGGATTTTTGAAGGCTTAGCTGATTCGATCGGGTATTGCTGGTTATATTTGCCGTTATTTTTTACAGCCTGCATAAAGCCATCGTCGATCCGCACCGATACATTGGCACCGGTAACTTTTCCCTGCTCCATTTTTGCATCAATAAAGCTCTCGCTGTCGGGATGTTTGATGGATATTGAAAGCATGAGTGCGCCACGGCGTCCGTCCTGAGCTACTTCGCGGGTTGAATTACTGAAGCGTTCCATGAATGGAACTATGCCGGTTGAGGTAAGTGCACTGTTTAAAACCCTGCTGCCTGCGGGTCTGATATGTGAGAGATCGTGACCTACACCGCCGCGGCGTTTCATCAACTGCACCTGTTCCTGATCCACTTTCATGATGCCACCGTACGAATCCTGGTTACCATCGCCACCTATTACGAAACAATTCGAAAGGGACGAAACCTGGAAATTGTTTCCTATACCGGCCATAGGGCTACCTTGCGGAACGATATAACGGAATTTGCGGAAGAGCTCAAAAAGTTGCTCCTCACTCATAGGGTTAGGGTATTTTTTTTCGATACGGGCTACCTCCGAAGCAAGGCGGTGATGCATATCGTCGGGCGTAAGTTCATAGATGTTACCATCGCTGTCCTTCAGCGCATATTTGTTCATCCAAACACTTGCAGCAAGTTTGTCGCCTTCAAAATAAACGGTGGCAGTTTTCAGCACTTCCTCGTGGCTGTATGCCTTGGGTGTTTTGGTAACCGGCTTTTCAATAATTTGTTCAAAAATCTGTTGATTCATTAAGGGTGTTTCCGTTTCCGGAACGCTGGCAATAACGGGTGCCGGAGCCGGTAAAGCTTTTTCGGGCTGATCCATTTCAGGTCGCTGGCGCTTTTCGAGTACTTTACCATAAAAATCGTTTTTTACACCTTCTCCTACTGAAGAATCGATCTGTGAAAAAAGATTAACATCCATTTTGCTATGCGTTCACTGTTAATAATAAAAAGAATATCCTGAAAGCCAACAGTATTAACATATTTTGCTGGCTGAAATCAGGATTTACAAATTTACATTAAGCTAAACGATTTAATCAAATACAGTTATTAACAAAAACACTGTTAGTAAGTGCTATCTATCTGCTTATGTGGCGTTTAAACCCTTAATAAGTATCCAAACCCTTATGGATAAAGGGTTTCAGAATGCCTGTAAATAAAGGGATGTAAGA
This sequence comes from Bacteroidales bacterium, assembly GCA_038249635.1. Taxonomy (GTDB): domain Bacteria; phylum Bacteroidota; class Bacteroidia; order Bacteroidales; family UBA4417; genus UBA4417. Next base: position 5,761 of record JBBSDG010000134.1, read on the forward strand.
ATAGGAAAATTAATATGAAAATACAATGCAATTTGGCAATTATTATTTATGGTAATAATATGATGGAGTTGAGTTGGAATGTCAATATTATTACCGGCCTGTTTATTTCGTTAACTGTCATGATTCCAGATAAGTTTCGTACCAAAACCCAGACGGTTGTGTGTCATTTTCATAAAATCGGGGTGTATGCTCCAGAGAATAAGTTTTTTAAAGGTAGCTATGGGGAATTTTTTAAGGTATGCACTGAGAGCGGTTTCATAAAGGTCGCCTTCGAGGAGTTGCGACAAGCCCGAGAACTGTATTCCCTGTATTTTCCCGATCATGGTTGTTTCAAGAGCTATGGCACCTGCTACCCGTGGCTGTGCAAGCAATTCGTTTACATGGCGGGTGCCGTAGTCGGAAGTGAACACAAACATATTTAATTCATCGAGATATACATAAAAACAGGAACAGGTATATGGTATATTATTTGCCGAGGTAGCCAGCGTGAAAATATGGTGCTTATGTATAAATGCGGTGATTCGTTTTTCGGGTAATTCTGCCATGCTTCAGTATTGCATCAATTTCAGTTATTTTTTCCAATCAGCTTTTGATGATTTGAGGGCAATTTCCATAAGGATTCTAAAAATCAAGACTCAGCGAAATATAGAATACCCGAGGCTGAACTACCTGGTCTTCGATACCCCAGGCCCAGTCGGCGCGCAGGAAGTACCCGAACAATGTGCTGCGTAACCCGAAACCATATCCTGCAATCAGCGGATCTTTCTGTACTTTAACAGTGATATCAAGCGGACGACTTTGTATGGTTTTGGTATAGTAGGTATTTTCTTCGGTAAGCGGATTAAGACCCTGCCAGGCGGAACCAATATCGCTAAAGCCTACAACCTGAAAATTGTTCAGAAATTCGGATCTCAGCGGCTTATTGAGCAAATACCTGAAAACCGGGAGCCGCAACTCCGAACTGAACAAAGCAAAGGTGTTGCCGCTGCGTACGTTTTGTTTAAACCCGCGCATACTGGTAGCCAGCGTTTGAAAAGCATAATTCTGTTTATCATAAATCTGGTATTCGCTGTTAAATGAAGGATTTAACCAGTTATCAACGCCTCCCATATAATAAAGTAACTTGTTCTTTCCGAATGAAGTACCGCCGGCAAAGCGGTTTGCCCAGATAAATGTGCGATGAATACGGGTATAGTTACGGATATCAAATCCGGCTGTAATCATATTCACTGATACTTTATTTGCAAGCTGATAATATTCGCTGAAAAATTTTAATCGCGTACCCAGTAAAATATTAGTGCCTAATTCGCGGGTATTGTCGTAAACCAGTTCACCCTTGGCAATAGCCCACACATTGCCATCCTCATTCATTTTGGCCGACACATCGTCATAAGACAGCACATAGGGTTTGTCATATTGTATCGTAGCAGTACCTTTAATAGCAAGCACTTCGGTAATAGGATAGGTTAAAACGTAATGTGCTTCATGAATGCGGTGGCGCACGAAAATATACCTATTGTTTTGAATGTATGTAACATCAAAACCTGTACGATGCAAAAAAGTTTCACGATCGAGTCGATGTTTCAGGTTTGAGAATCCGAAAAGAAACTCATTATGCACCAGACTGGCATTTAGCCGCACCCCGCCAATGATGCGGTAATCCTCGAGCAGGTCGGTGGCACCAACCATAAGGAGTGCATTGGTGGGTGAGTTCTGGTAAACCGGCCCCGAAGACCCAAGGTAAGGCTGGTAGCTTAGGTTAAGATTTGAAAAATCGAGCTGGCTTACAAGCTGATTTACAGAATATGTAACATTGTAATTCCTTGGCTGAGGAAGTTTTATAATTCCATCCGCTTCGGGTTGTATAACCCTGTTTCTGCCGGTTCCGGGTTTTCCCGAAATCTGGTAATTATTAATATCTACACCCGAAGTATCTGATTTTAAAGGAGAAATATCGTTTTCGTAAACGGCTATAAAGCGTTTTCGTTTTACTTTAACTTCGGGATTTGATTTACGCAGTGCTTCTTCTTCTTTATCCTTAATGGCTTTAGCCTCGAGATCAAGTATATATTTGCTCTGTCCGAGATTTTGTAGCGCACTTATGGGCCCTGCCGGAATATCACCGGTATAGATATGGAACTTGTTGTTTTCAAAAACCACCTCAGCGGTTTTACGTCCGGTGAGGCTAACATCCTGCGAAAGCACCGAGCGTGTATAATTGGTAAGAGGGAACGTTGTAGTAAAATAACGGTAGTGAACCGTAGTGTCAACATAGGCAACTGTGCTGTCGAATTTAGCAGCATAACGGTTATACACGCCGCTGGCATCACTGAGGTATGAGAAGTAGCCGGGGCTGTACGAAACCGGTTGTATTTCGTTGGCCAGCTTAGTTTTGGTAACTCTTTTGAGCAAAGTACTCCCGGCACCCAGATCGTAAATAAAAAGGTCGTTATTTTCCATGCCATCGTACGAACGGAGATTCTCCCGGGTGAACCTGATGGTATCATCGGGTCGGTTGGAACTGAACAGAATACGGTTACTCTTTGCCAGGAAATGAGGGTTCAGATCATTATAAACGTCAAGCATTAAAGGCTCGGCTGATTTGGCAGCAATGCTGAAAAGGTAAATATCCGATTGCCCGCGCTGAACCGCCGACATTACAAACGAACGCCCATCGGGAGAATAGGAGAAATCCAGAATTTTCTGAAACCCGAAAATATTCTGGCTCTGCCATGTTTTGGTATCCACATCGTAGAAATAGAGGTATAGCAAACCTTTACGCTCCATGATCATTGCAATTACGTTTCCAGCAGGATGCCATGCAAGCAATGGATACGAATAATCAACCTTTTCGTCGGTACGGTGGCCGGTGCGGAAAATGGTTTTCTTTTTGCCGGAAGTCATGTCCGAAACAAAGACTTTGTACCGGCCTTTCTCGTTAACCGAGTAAACCATCTTTTCGCCATCAGGACTAATGTGCAGGTTGTCGTAAACCCTGTCCTGCTTTACTTTTACAGGGATTTTAGGGTTATAAGGCGTAAATGCCTGGTCGCCGGTGGCATAAATCTGTTTATACCAGTTTTGCCATTCCTCTATCACCTGTTTAAACGAAATGCCCAATACATAAAGGAATCCGCTTTCCACACTGCGGTTCACCCTGGTCATGTACGAAATGCTGGCCAGGTTTTCCTCCCCATATTTTTCGGCCACAAACCTCCACAGTGAATGACCGGCGATAACAGCATCATCATCAATGAGATGGTTGAATTTTTTATATTTCCCACTCAGTATTCCATCTTTAACTTTATTGTCGAGTTCCGTATCCCAGTTGCGGCTGTAGTAGGAAACCAAGCCATCAATATACCACGAAGGCAGGTTGATAAGCGTACTGTTTTTAACCTGTGAGCCAATGGATCCGCCATAGATAATATTTTCGACCATTAAGCGAGTTATGCCGGCACGTATCTGCCTGTCGAAATGGTTAAGATCGCCATCGAAATACAGAAAAACTTTAGTACCGATAATGTGAGTGATACCTCCTGTATTATACTGCGAATGAGTCATTAGCCCAAGATTACTCTGCTTGAGTTCCGAGTAGGTGTTATAAACTATAAACTGCGTTTTTTTATCGAGAGTGGTTTCGAGTTTTTTCTCAATTTCGGGGATATATTTCCCGGCATAATCGGCGACGTGTTGGGCTAGTTCCTTCCCGTTGAGGTAATAATACACATCCATATTGTTAAAACGGAAGTAAGTCCACAGGAAATCGGTGTACTGAACGCGGTTTTTGCCAAAGTTCATTTGCGAACCATTGTAGAACTGGGCTGAGGCCGGCAAAGAAAAAGCACACAAAATCAGCAAAATACAGGAAACCCTGATGCTTATTATCATCTTATGCACTGAAGGCATTTTCATTTGTTTCCGAAATAATTTCAATTGGCTAAAGTAACAAAAATCTATGATTGAATGTTTATGTAATTAGATATTAGGTAAAGCGTAACTTTATCGCAACTTTTTTGGCAATATCCAGTTGATGATGGATCCAATTCTGTTGAAATTTATTTTCGAATTGCAAAGATAAGAGTGAAAGAACGAAATAATGTGGAAAAGGCCGAGAGCTGTGACACGAAGAAATGTGAAACGGAGAAATGAAAAATCCTTTTTGCCGGAATGAAATTGAAATGATGAAGTGGCCACAACGAAGTTAAATGTTTAAAGTGTTTAGACTCCGAAACTTTGCAAACATCAAGCATTATATTTACATACGGCAACAATTTTTAAACTTAAAGCAGAATTTATGACAAATAAAAATATCAGCCGCTTTGTGTTTAACTCATTCGGAGTGAACACCTATATACTTAAAGATGCCACCGGAAAATGCCTGATAATTGATCCTGCCTGCCAGTATGAAGGTGAAGAAACCGAACTCCTGGATTTTATTAAAGCGAATCATTTAAGCCCTGTAAGTATGGTAAATACTCATTTCCATGTGGATCATATTGTTGGGAATACA
>JBBSDG010000135.1:0-10265 GCA_038249635.1 Bacteroidales bacterium
CTGATCGCGAAGGGTTCCGATAAAAGAATTCAACTCATCAAGAGTTCCGTATGCTTCAATACGATCGTGGTATTTTGGGACACGAGTGCCTCCTATCAGTGAAGTCTCGCCTTTATCACCGGTTTTGGTGTATATTTTCCATTCTTTTTCCATGCTGTCAAAAATTCCAGGTTCCAAATTCCAAGTCCCAAAGTCCAAAGTTCAAAAGCCAGATTTCAAAACTCCAATCTATCATAAAAATTTGTTCAAAGGGTTCTCCCTGGTTGCTGAGCGAAGCCGAAGCACACGGGGAGATGTCCAAAGGACAGAGGGGTCATTATGAAGTTTCAAATTCCAAGTCTCAAATTCCAAAGCCGAAATTCCAACAACAGTATCCCATCTATTTTTTTGTAAAGGATTGTAAATGTATAGTTACTTCAATAATTTACTGGAACAATCTTTCGCAAAGATCATTTTCATAAAGTATTGTAATTTTTCTTATTGAAACTTGATGCTTGGTTCTTTATTCCTGGTACCTGGAATTTAATTCAGAGAACAAACAACTGAACCAGTACTAATTGTTCAATGCCTGTGCTGAAGTAATAATATCTTTATTCAGATAATCGGCCGAAACCTGTCCGTCCATAAGGCGGATTATACGGTGGGCGTGACGCGCAATGTCTTCTTCATGAGTAACAAGAATAATAGTATTTCCGGCAGCATGAATCTGCTCAAGCACACCCATAATCTCGTACGATGTTGTTGAATCGAGGTTACCGGTAGGTTCGTCGGCAAGAATTATGGATGGATTGTTCACCAATGCCCTTGCAATAGCAACACGCTGACGCTGTCCGCCCGAAAGTTCATTCGGCTTATGCGAAGCCCTGTCGGTTAGCCCAACGCTGGCAATTACCTCATTGGCGCGTTCAAGCCGCGCTGCTTTTGAGTAACCGGCATATACCTGCGGAAGCATTACATTTTCGAGGGCAGAACTGCGCGGCAACAAATTAAATGTTTGAAATACAAAACCTATTTCTTTGTTACGGATACGTGCTAATTCATTGTCATTTAGTTTACTTACATCCTGGTCATTCAGGATATATTGCCCGCTGGTGGGAGTATCGAGGCATCCGAGCAGGTTCATCAAAGTTGATTTGCCTGATCCTGAAGGTCCCATCAGAGCCACAAATTCATTTTTAAAAATTGAAAGTGAAACTGAACGCAAAGCTCTTACCAGTTCGGTGCCAACTTTATAAGTACGTGTAATATCGGTTAAACGGATTATTTCCTTCTGGCTCATCTGAAAAACGTATAAAATGATTAGATAACAAAAGTAATAGTTTTTAGCATGAGATAATTTGAAAGCCTGATTATATTTTAATCCTTACTGTTTAAAAGTTATTTTTGTTCAAAAAGAAGTGCCTTGAGTACTTAAAGTGTCGGAAGTTTTCCAGCAAAAAAGCTTTAATTCATTAATCTATCCATAGTCTGCTTCCTATTTTCTTTTACTGCTTATCTGCTTATAACAAGTTGATGGTTTTTTGCAAAAAAGAGGCATAAACATGACTGATTTATTCACATAGAAGGAAAATTCTCAGTATTTCCTATTTCCTATAAATCAATTACAATGAACCACATAGCAACATAGGAACATAGATTTCACATAGTTTTTCACATTCTGAAAAGAATAACCACAATTTTTTCTATGTGAATTTTTATGTATTTTACGTGCCTGTGTGGTTCACTTGTTTAAAGGGGATAAACGGTTTTCTTTTAACTATTTTCTTTTAACTTTTTCTTTTAACAGTTTCCCATTAACTTTTTCCCATTAACTTTTTCCCATTAACTTTTTCCCTTTAACTTTTTCCCTTTAACTTTTTCCCATTAACTTTTTTCCATTAACTAATACCTGATAACAAACTTCTGCCTGCTCAGCTCCTTCCGCAGAAAAACAAGCCCCATCCTGAAAAGGTCAACACTTACCGTAACACGTTCGTGGTCAGCAATTTCATTCCATACCTTCTGCATATCTGCCGACCAGTGTATATCGTCGAAAACAAATACTGTATCATTATGTGCAATAGTAAGCAGCGATTCGAAATTGGCAATTGTGGCCTCGTAAGTATGATTTCCATCAATAAATGAAAAATCGACTTTTCCTGCCTGCTTTAATACATCAGGCAGCACAATGTCGAAACGTCCGATATGTTGTACAATATTTGTAACATTCAATGCACTAAAGTTGGTCGCTGCCTGTTCCGCTTTGGTAGTGCAGCCTTCGAGGGTAAATATGTTTGCTTCCCGAAAAGCAGTTGCCATGTATAAAGTACTGATGCCTACCGATGTTCCTAATTCAATAATGGTTTTTGGTTTAAAATATTCGACCAGCCTGAATAATAAACAGCCATATCTTTCGCTTACCGAACTTTTTCTAACAATGGAGGCAACACGCTCGAATCGGTGTTTATATTGTTTGTGATTAGCCCCTGACCCGAAATCAGTAATTTCAATTACCTGAGATTTAGCTAAAAGCCTTTTCCTAAGCTGTTTTATTTCCCGAAAAGCCTGGTTTTCCTCGTGGTTTCTAAAAACCTTGTCAACCAGGGTGTAAACAAAAGGAGAATGTACCGAATGACGCGAACCCGATTTACCAAGATAGCGCAGGTATGCTAATGCTGAAAAGATTTTTTGTCTCATTACCAAATTGAAGTGAATGCTAAAAATAATTTCTGAAATGAAACTTACCTTGTGTATTTTTGTTTCCTGTTTGACTAAAAACAAGATTTCATGCTAGTTCATAAAATTGTCGCTAAAGTAAATAATTATCTGTCGCTTGTTAAGTTTCCGCATACAATATTTGCGCTGCCTTTTGCATTGTTAGGATTTTCACTTGCAACAATTCATTCCAGCGAATCCTTAAGCTGGAATTTATTGGTATTGGTTTTGTTATGCATGCTTTTTGCCCGCAATGCAGCCATGAGCTTTAATCGCTGGGCCGACAGGGATATTGATGAGATTAATCCACGCACTGCTCAACGCGAAATACCTGCCAAACTAATCGGGCAGCGTTCAGCACTCATTTTCAGTATAGCAAATGCATTACTTTTTGTAGCTGCAGCATGGTTTATAAATCCGCTTTGTTTTTACCTTTCGCCAGTAGCATTGATTGTGATAATGGGATACAGTCTTACCAAACGCTTTACTGCATTATCGCATTTTGTACTTGGCCTTGGCCTGGCGCTTGCACCAACCGGAGCTTACCTTGCAGTTACCGGAACCTTTAACTGGATTCCAGTAATCATCTCATTATCTGTACTTTTCTGGGTATCAGGCTTCGATATAATTTATGCGCTGCAAGATGATGAATTCGACCGCGAAAACCATCTCCGGTCAATGCCTGTAATGCTCGGAAGAAAAAATGCACTTAATTTGTCGCTGGTATTGCACATAATTACTGCGCTGCTGCTTATAGCGGCTGGTGTTGAAGGTGATTTCAAAGCTATTTACTGGGTCGGACTCGTAATATTTTCGATGCTTCTGTTTTACCAGCATACCATCATTAAATACAACGATCTCCGAAAAGTGAATATGGCATTCTTTACTTTGAACGGAATCGCAAGTATTGTATTTTCGGTGTTTGCCATCACCGATTTGTTTTTATAGAATCCATTTGTAACTTATTATCCCGGTTGATGCACTAAGGGATGAATGCAAGGCACAGATCACGGTAGATTACACAGATGAATATTTTTTTGAAAGAGGTCTGTTTTTTATTTTTAGAACTACTGTAAGCACTTCTAATTCTGTGCAAATTCGTATAATCTGTGGCAAATTGGATTATCTTAGGTGGATTTTACCTTTTTTTATCCGTTTACATTTTCGCAGCCGTTACTACAGCCTTATCAAATGCCAGTTTATCCGCCGGGTGAAATTCAAAGGTAATTGGAGTGTAGAAAATAGGCAAATCACCTAATATTGCTTCAGCTTCAGCATTTTGCAGGCGCTTGGCATCTTTCTCGGTGGTAACTATTATTTTCCGTTTAGTAGGCAGGTGTTTGTATTTATCCTTCAAAATCAACAAATCTTTCTCAACAAACTGATGATGATCGGGGAATTCCATTATTTCGAGGTCTGTGCATAGCCTGCGCAGGTATTCTTCCATAGGACCTGGATTGCCTATTCCGGAAATCATTATGATTGAATATACATTTTCTGTTTTGGATGAAAAATCGCAATGACCTTGGTAAACCGGCTCAAAAGGGAGATAATTAATATACGAAAAGCATACCAGTTGGCCAGGATAGGGTTTTAGATCTTCGAGTAACTGCTTGCGAACTATGGGAGAAAAAATTCGAGGTGTTTTGGTAACTACAATAATATTAGCCCGTTTACGTCCCGAGATAGGCTCGCGCAACTTGCCAAACGGCAATAGCCAGTCCTGCGTATAAAGTTTAAAATAATCGGTAACAAGTATCGATATCTTCGGCTTTACGAACCTGTGCTGAAAAGCATCGTCGAGAATAACAGTATCAAGGTCAGCTACTTCTTTCGTTAATTCACGGATTCCTGTCCTGCGGTTTTCGCTAACGGCTACATTAATGCGGGTAAACTTCTGATGGTATTGCAATGGTTCATCGCCAAGTGTGTCAACCGTTTCGTTTTCGGTGGCAAGCCTGTATCCTTTTGTTTTACGTTTGTATCCGCGGCTTAATGTAGCAATATTGGAACCTTCACCCATTAAGCGTATCAAATATTCAACCGTAGGTGTTTTTCCCGAGCCACCGGCAATCAGGTTTCCAACAGATATTACCGGAATTTCAAATTTTTCAGAGGGCAGAACCCTGATATCGAACAGAAAATTACGGATCCTGATTACAAGACCGTAAACCAAAGCAAAAGGAAAAAATAAAAATCTGAATGCTTCCACGTGATAAAGATACAGACAAAACTTTCAAATATGCACAATTTGTAGCCAAAATTATTATATTGCAATTTGAACAGTCTCTTTTCAGCAAGTTAACTCCCCTGAAATATCAAAATATTGAACCGTAAAAATAAAGTTACATTTGTTTTGATCCAGCTTTTTATTAATTTTACACATTCTCCATATTATTTACCATTTACATGATCTTATCCGAAATCACCACTTTTCTTACTTCCAGAATCCCCTTATCACTTCAGGAAAATTATGACAATTGCGGATTGCTGTTAGGTGATGCCCACGCTGAAATTACAGGCGCAATAATATGTCTTGATATTACGGATGAAGTTCTTAATGAAGCAGTTGAAAAAAATTGCAACCTGGTAATTTCACACCACCCGATGATATTTTCAGGCATCAAAAGCCTTACCGGCCAAACTGCTACCGAACGCCTGGTAATCAGAGCCATCAGAGAAAATATTGCCGTTTTCGCCCTTCATACCAATCTCGACAATCACTTTGAAGGTGTGAACCATTTGCTGTGCAATAAACTCGGAATATTAAATGCGGAAATATTACGACCCATGACTGGGATACTCCGTAAACTGGTCACATTTTGCCCTTCATCTTTTGCCGGGCAGGTTCGGGAAGCTATTTTCAACGCCGGTGCTGGTCAGATAGGCAACTACGACAGTTGCAGTTACAATACTCAGGGAGAAGGAACTTTCAGAGCTTTAGCCGGTGCAACTCCTTTTGTGGGGGACTTGGGGAAATTGCATACAGAACCCGAAATCAGGATTGAAACTATATTTCCGGCATACCTTGAAAACGATGTTATTGCAGCAATCAAACAGGCTCATCCCTACGAAGAAGTAGCTTTCGATATTTATCCGCTTGCCAACAAACACAACAGGATAGGTGCAGGAATGACAGGAACTCTTCCTGAAGCTGTTGATGCAGAAGAATTTTTAATTTCTGTTAAAGAAATTCTTTCCATCGGATGCATCCGGCATACCAATTTAAAAAATAAAAAAATACAAAAAATTGCTGTTTGTGGCGGTTCAGGCAGCTTCCTGATAAACGATGCAATATCCTGTAATGCTGATATTTACATGACCGGAGATATTAAATATCATGACTTTTTTATACCCGGAAACGGTATGATTTTAGCCGATATCGGACATTTCGAAAGCGAACAATTTACAAAAGAACTGATATATACCTTATTAAAGAAAAAATTTACTACTTTTGCACTCTTTATTTCCGGAACCAACACCAATCCGGTTAATTATTTGTAAATCAACATAAAACATCATAATCTGCTATGGCAAAAAGTGTTGCTAAACCAGCTGAAACCATCGGTGAGGAGAAGAACAAGGCTACGAATACTGTTGAATCGGGCGAAACTACTGAAATTCATGCCCCTGAGCATGCAAAAGATGAAGTGGAAATTTCGATTGAAAAAAAGCTTATTGCTTTATTTACCCTTCAGCAAAACGATTCGAAGATCGACCGTATAAAAATTGTTCGCGGCGAGTTGCCTCTCGAAGTGGAAGACCTTGAAGATGAAGTTGCAGGTCTCGAAACCCGCATCGACAATTATATTCAGGAAATTGAATTGCTCGATAAGCAGATTACAGATAAGCAACAGGCCATCAAAGAAAGCCTGGCGCTCATAAAACGCTACGAAGAGCAACAAAACAATGTAAGGAACAACCGCGAATACGATGCCCTTACCAAGGAAATTGAGTTCCAGAATCTCGAAATTCAGTTAGCCGAAAAACGCATACGCGAATTCGCTACCCAGCTCACCATGAGCAAAGAGGAAATTGAAAATGCACAGCACGAATTGAGCGACCGCCGCAACGACATGGAAGCCAAACGCAGCGAACTCACTGATATTGTTGCCGAAACCGAACTCGAAGAAACCGAGCTCAACAACAAATCGACACAACAGCAAAGAATGATTGAGGAAAGACTGCTCATCGCTTACAAACGTATCCGCAAAAATGCACGTAACGGATTAGCGGTTGTACCCGTTGAACGCGATGCATGCGGCGGATGTTTCAGCTATATTCCTCCACAGCGCCAGCTCGATATTAAACTGCACAAGAAAATTATTGTTTGCGAATTCTGTGGTCGTATTCTGGTTGATAAGGAATTGGCTGATTCATTAAGCTAACATCTCACAAAACGATATTACAGGAGCTGGTAACATTTTACCGGCTCTTTTTTTTGAATGAGCAGACTACTTTCAGATAAATTTCGGATTTTTGCCAATACTAAGGCAATATTGATCACTAAGCATATCCAATGAGGAATTTTACAGTTATCTTTCTATTAGTATTCGCGGCAATATCGGCTAAGGCAGCTTTTACGTTTAATGACAACTGCAAACAGGCATACATTGAAATGATGTGCCTGAAATTTACGAAGGCCGCTTCGATGATGAACACCGAGAAAAAGCTTAATCCCGACAACCAGGTTCCTTATATAATCGAAAACTATATCGATTTCCTTAAAGTAATGATAGGTGAAGAGGAAAAGGATTTTATACAATTAAAAAACAAGCGTGATCAGCGGCTTCAAAAAATTGCCGCTGATGGGAAAAACTCCCCGTGGTATCTCTACAGTCAATCACTGATTTATCTGCAATCAGGAGTTGCAAGGATAAAATTCGGCGAATATGTAAATGCAAGCCTGGACATCAATCGAGCTTACCGCCTGCTGCTCGAAAACAAGCGACTGTTTCCCGATTTTGTGATGAACAAGGCAGGTCTGGGCATTTTGCATTCGCTTATCGGCACAGTACCTGCAAAATACCGCTGGGCAGTTCGCTCGTTACAGTTTGAAGGAACCATCCCCGAAGGAAATTCCGAAATAAAAGAAGCGTACATGCTGGTTGCATCCGATCCCCAACTCAGTTTTTTATTGCCGGAAACTGCTTTTCTGCTGTCGTTTGTTACACTTAATCTTTCGGCGGATATTCCGGCAGCACTTCACATGGCCGAAAAATTCAAATCCTCAGCTCTTTCGCCGATAATCAACGAAAGTCCTTTGTTAATCTATTTATTTGCAAATATTTACTCCCGTGCAGGCGAAAATGATAAAGTTATTAAGATGCTTACCGAAAGTCCGGTAACGGCTGAAAGGTATCCCTTTTATTACCTTGATTATATGCTGGGTGTTGCAAAGCTTAACCGGCTTGATGCCGATGCTTGTTATCCTTTGCTGAACTTCCTGGGTAATTTCAAAGGGAAAAATTATATACGTTCGGCGTATATGCATCTCTCCTGGTATTACCTGATCGAAAACGACCAACAGCAGTACAACAAATATATCGAACGTATTAAACTCAGAGGAAATGATCAGGTTGACAATGACCGAGAAGCACTGAAATTTGCCGGCAAAAATACGAAGCCTAATCTGGCCTTGTTAAAATCACGTCTGCTTTTTGATGGCGGATATTATGAACGTGCCCGCCACGAACTCGAAAGCTTTAAATCAACTGATACAAAAGCAGGGCTTGAATATACCTACCGTCTTGGACGTATATATCACAACTGGGGAAAAGCGGATGAGGCAATTCCTTTTTATATAGAAACCATTAATAAAGGAGACAAAATGCCCTATTATTTTGCTGCCAACTCATCACTTCAGCTTGGAATACTGTATGAACAACGTGGCGACTTTACTCAGGCCCGGTTGTATTACTCCAAAGTTCTGTGTATGAATTTTGATGAATATCAGTTTAGCATCAGTAACAAAGCACAGGCGGGGCTGAATCGGATTAAGGGGAAATAATTTTTTAGTTTGAAGGGTTTCGGGTTTGAAGGGTTTCGGGTTTGGAACACCGATAAACATTAGCCGCTACCTACTATCTATTCAAACCCTTCAAACCCTTCAAACTCTTCAAACCCTTCAAACCCTTCAAACTCTTCAAACCCTTCAAACCCTTCAAACCCTTCAAACCCTTTTATTTCTTTCCCGGTTTAAATGCAGACACCTTCAGAATATTCTTCGCATCCGTATCTTCCATCAGTTGTTTGAGGGTAACGCCATCCGATTCTTTCATATAAGCCCGCACAATCATCCAGCCCATATAAGCTCCAAGTCTGCCGGGCGATTCAGCAGCAAACCCCGAGGTAAATGGAGCATCGGTCATCATTTTCGAAACACCCTGTGGATCTGACGAAAAAAGCAACTGGTTTTCGATAATAAAAGCCCAGATATTTTTATCATTCTCCCCGCACCATTTCATTTGATCGGCTGTGTATCCTATCTTAAATTCATCCTTAACTTCAGGCAGCATTACATCGAGGAAATATAGCGCTTTCCCGGCCATGATCATGCGATCGAGAAGGGTATTGCTTTTTTCATCTATACGCACAAGGTTATCGGAAACTGCCAGCATACATTGTGATAGGATATGATTTTGCGTAAAACGTGCGATTTTATACTTTGGAAGTCCGGCTTTCTGGTATGCCGTTACATCATTCCCCAGGAAAACATCCAATCCAATTGCCATGGCAGTGTCAGAGTAATAAACCGGGTTTTCGATATCAAGTCCCGAAACATAAGTAAAAACCTTTGGAACATATTTATCGGGATACGCTTGCCTGAACCGATCGAAAGCAATGGTTAAATCATTTTCGAGGAATGTCACATCCGGATACTTTTTCATGGTCAGATCATACAACTCTTGTATATTAGGGTCATTCAGGAAATTATGGATCCTGAGAATATTCATAGTATCCTGCCATTGATTCCCGAGGAAGAAAGCGTATTCAGGATACAAAGAGGCCATACCCTGCCTGAGGTTCTTTTGATCAAGATTGAAAAGTGCCTTTTCGTATCTCTTAATAACAATTTTACTTTCAGCAACTTTTACGCCCGTTTCAGAAGGCATAGCAACCTCCGGGTTTTTATTTTTGCATGATTGAAAAAGGAACAACACAACAAGTGGCAAAAGAAGCAGGTGTCTGTTCAGGAAATCTTTTCTCATAAATCGGCAGGAATGGATTATTTAGGATACAAAAGTAATGATTTTAAAAGCTTGATGCATGATGCTTGGTGCTTGGGCTAAATATTATTTTGATGTGCTGGGAAAAGAAAACACAAGTTTATATTCAATTTTTTGTTTTTTTTCTTGTTCTTTTGTCTTAACACAAAAGAACCAAAAGGTCAAGGCTTACTATAAATTTCACACAGATGTACGACTTGGTAAGGCTCGTGATCCCAATAAATTGGGATGGGCCTGATAGATTTTTCCATAGCCTGACAGCGCGTGAGGCTGGTGTTTTGCTACGCACATGCCCGCGCTGTTTACCTTCGTCAACATCTGTTGTGAAATTTCTATTAGGCC
>JBBSDG010000136.1:0-10212 GCA_038249635.1 Bacteroidales bacterium
AAATCAGTTGCTATTCAATCGGTTAAATCTCGTTTGTCAAAGGAATTACTCATCTGCCTGAGAAAGGAGATGCCGAATCAGATTGGAGACCAACGAAAATCACTTACCTTTGCACATTAATCACATACAGCTACTTAATGGATAGAACTCATAAAGAGATCATTCACCAGTCTCAAAAAAGAAGTAAAGAATCCGGGCTCGCCAAAGATGGCTCAGCTTTCAGGCGTTTGATTTCTCCCTCACAAATACGAAAACTACTCAGGGAAAACGCTGATCTTATTGAGATTACTTCCCCTATCATTGAGGATCTGTACGACTTCCTCAAAGATTCTGGCTTCATTATTATACTTACTGATAAAAATGGCCGTATTATCGAAATAGCAGGGGATACAGAGCCTTTGGATGAGGCAACCAGGCAGAACCTTGTAATAGGTGCCATTATGGACGAGAAAAGTGCAGGTACCAATGCTGTTGGAACTGCAATCTCCGAAAATTGTCCTATACAGATTACTGCCAACGAGCATTTTATCACTGTTTTCCATAAATGGACCTGCTCGGCTGCACCTATTCACGATGCTTCAAAACAGATTATCGGCGTTCTGAATCTTACAGGTAACAGCGAATTTGTTCATCCGCATACACTTGGCATGGTGGTTGCCGCCGTTTCTGCCATTGAGTACAGAATTAATAATATCAATATCCAGAAACAGTTGCACAACTCGAACCAGTTCGCTTTTTCGATGATGAATAACCTCACATATGGGCTTTTTGCAATCAATCTGAGCGATCATATTCTCTGGGTTAACGATACAGCCTGCCGTTCAATTAATACCAGGCGGCTCGATCTGATCGACAATCCTATTGAGCGTATTTTCCCCGACTGGCCGCAGGTTAAAGAGATCATTCTTCAAAATGAGTCGTATTCGGACGAAGAAAACCGTTTCAGCATTTCAAAAATTAAAGAGCGGTTCCTGTTCAATGCCTATCTGATCAAAACCAAGGAGGAAGAAATCCTGGGTTACCTTCTGTCGTTCAGGGAGATTAGTAGTATTTTAAAAATGATCAATAAATACACCGAATACAGTACACGGTACACTTTTACTGATTTCATCGGCGAAAGCATCCAAACCACGGAGTTGATACGGTATTCAAAAACCATTGCAAAAAATCATTCATCGGTTCTCATCTGTGGTGAATCGGGAACCGGAAAGGAAATTATTGCTCAAAGTATTCATCATGCAGGCCCCAGGCGCGACCGTGCTTTTGTTGCCATTAATTGTGGTGCCATTTCTGAATCACTCATCGAAAGCGAATTGTTCGGTTATGCCGACGGAGCTTTCACCGGGGCAAAAAAGGGAGGGAAAACCGGAAAATTTGAACTTGCCGATAAGGGTACCCTTTTCCTGGATGAAATTGGGGAGATGCCTCTCGAAATGCAGGTAAAGCTTCTGCGTGCCATACAGGAGAAAGCTGTTACACGCGTCGGGGGCAATAAGCCTGTGCCGGTAAATGTGAGAATTATCGCTGCAACCAACAAAAACCTTGAAGAAGAAGTTAAGGCAGGTAAATTCCGGCTCGATCTGTATTACCGTCTGAATGTTTTCGAGGTTGTGATACCGCCCCTTCGCGACCGAAGGGCGGATATTCTTCCGCTTGTACACCATTTCCTTAATCGGAATGCTGCCAGGTTCGATATTCCTATTCCCGAACTTAAGCCCGAACTGATGGAAGCTTTTATACAATACAACTGGCCTGGGAATATCCGTGAACTCGAAAACCTGATGGAACGTGCCGTGATACTCAAAGGCAATCTTGATAAAAACAGTATTTCACATTTGGCGCCACAAGGCTTTTCCGGCATAGTGCAACCTCAGCTGCCACATCCGGGAAAAGAAGAAATAATGAGTCTCGATGAACACGAAAAAAATAATATTGTCCGAACAATAGCACATTTTCAGAATAACATTTCAAAATCAGCGGAATCCCTCGGAATAAGCAGGAATACGCTTTATCAGAAAATGAAAAAATACGATCTTCTGCACGTTTCAACTTTCAATTCCTGAATAACTGTACTAAAACTGAACACTGTACTGTTTCTGAACACTTAATATCTGCTTGAATTGTCCTGACTCAGGACAATTTTTGTTTATACCCCACCCATTATCAAATTGAAAACTATTGTCAAATATCTATAAAGCATTGAAAATAATATTGTTACTCACTTCCTGCCATGTGTACTCATTATTTTGCTCAACTGATAGCTGAATTTCAGGCTATATATTTCATTTCTTCTTGATAAAAAACAACTAATCAGCTTGTTATAATTCGTGGCATGTTACTTGTCTTATTGTTAATCAAATAACAATAGGTGATCTGTATGGATCATTAAATCTCAAAGACAATGAACATTCAACGCAACCATCAACCCGTACAGCAGAAAACCGAATCGAATGCCCCTGTCCATAAAATCAGGATTTGCCTGGGAAGTTCATGCTTTTCAAAAGCCAAAGAAACAAACCTGGAGTACATCGAGCGTTTTCTGAAACAGAATAAAGTTACTGACAAGGTGGATTTTGCCGGTCATCTCTGCATTGACCAGTGTATTACAGGTCCGAATATTGAAATCGACGGGGTAATGTATAACGAAGTTGATCCGGCAAAACTCGAAAAAGTGCTGCGCTTGCATTTTGGACTTTAACTATTTCCGTTTTTGCTCATAATAACTATGCCATGAATCGTCTGCAACCAATCTATACCGAAAAAAACAATTGTCAGGATTGTTACAAATGTCTCCGCCAGTGTCCTGTGAAGGCCATTAAAATTGAAGGCGGAAGTGCATCTATCATTCCCGAGCAGTGCATATTTTGTGGCCATTGTGTGCAGGTATGCCCTGTAGGAGCAAAAACGGTACGCGATGATATGCCTGAATTACACAGATACCTCGATAGCGGCGCAAAAGTTATCGCCTGCGTGGCGCCTTCGTGGGTGAGCGAATTTCCGGGGATGAATTCTGCACAGCTTTCCGGTATATTTTCCAGGCTTGGCTTCTTTGGCGTTTCGGAAACTGCTTTGGGCGCCGAGCTTGTGTCGAAGCAGACTGCGCAGTGGATTGAAAATCAAAAAAATGGTATTTTTATTTCATCTTGTTGTCCTTCGGTAGTACAGTTTATCTGCCGGTATTATCCCGGACTTAAATCGCATCTTATCCCGATTGTATCGCCCATGCAGGCTCATGCCAAAATGTTGCAGGAAATGTATGGGCCTGATATGAAGATCGCTTTCTTTGGTCCCTGCATCGCAAAAAAAACGGAGCTCGACCATGGATTCACCGATGTTGCTCTTACGTTTCGCGATCTGAATGATTGGCTGGAGCTTGAGCTTCCAGGCTGGCAGAATTTAAAACCTTCAGCTGGCAAAGCTTTTATACCTTATCCTGCAGGAAAAGGAAATTTCTTTCCGGTGGATGGCGGAATGATTGCCAACCTTAAATCGAAGGCGCAGGTTACTGATTTATCGTACATGTCGTTTTCGGGCATCAATCATATAAAAGATGTACTTAATGATTTGAATGGTTGGAAAACCGACGAAAAGATTTTTCTTGAACTCCTGGCGTGTGAAGGTGGCTGCATTAAAGGTCCAGGTACTTTAAGCTCAGCTTCGGCAGCCATGAAACGCCAGAAAGTGCTTGTAGCCACCCGTAACCTTAAGCCTACCAAACCTGGTCTTCCTTTTGCTATGGAGTTATCTGCCAGCTTCGGGCAGGTTTATCCGCTTGTTATTCAACAAATTACCTCTGATGAAATAACTGCTGCCCTGAATGCTGCCGGAAAATTCGAAACAACTGATGAGCTTAACTGTAGCGGATGCGGGTACGACAACTGCCGCGATTTTGCAAAAGCAATGGTCGAAGGCAAGGCGGAACGGATGATGTGTGTTTCCTACACCCGTAAAGTGGCGCACGACAAAGCATCCATACTTCTCAAAAAAATTCCTTATGGCGTTGTTATCGCTGACGAAAACCTCAAAGTGATCGATTCGAATAAAAAATTTGCTGAAATATTGGGTGGTGAAGTACAGACCCTTTATGAACTGGACAACAGCCTCGAAAAGGCCGATCTGCGTAAGCTTCTTCCTTTTTATAAAATGTTCACTTCCGTGCTTCAGACCGGGGAGGAAATGATAGAGCATACCATTCGTGCCGGCGGCCTGATGCTGCATGTTTCTATTGTAACCATACAACCCGGCAAAATCGTTTGCGGGGTAATACAGAACATTCGCGAACCCGAAGTGCGGAATGCCATGATAAAAAGCTCTGTTAAAGAGGTTATTCACCAAAATATGGCTGTGGTACAGAAAATAGCCTTCCTCCTGGGCGAAAATGCTTCCTATACCGAATCCATGCTCAACACCATTATTGAATCCGAAGGGCCGGATGATGTGAACGAATAATACTAACGAAATGGCTGAAAATGATCTCATCATCGAAATAGGCGCTTACCAGCTGAATAAGAACAACAAAGTGGTATGCGGCGATACTTTTCTTTCAAAAAAGGTATCCGGCGAAAACCGCTATGTGGCAGTGTTATCCGATGGATTAGGCAGTGGCATAAAAGCAAATGTGCTTTCGTCGCTCACGGCAAGCATGGCGCTGAATTTCCGCCTGCACCACGAACCCATAATTAATTCGGCCAAATGGATCATGGATACACTTCCCATCGATAGCATAAGAGGAATCAGCTATTCAACATTTACTATTGTGGATGTTGATTTTGAAGGAGATACAACCGTAATTGAATATGGTAATCCTTCATTTTTTATTGAACGCAACGGCGAAATCATAAATCCGGCACGTGAAACCATGCAGCTTAACAATTCGGGCAAACTAAACGAATTGGATGTTTCCAATTTCAATCTCCTCGAAAACGACCGTCTGGTAATGGTTAGCGATGGCATTACTCAATCCGGTATCGGAAATGCTGATATGCCATTTGGCTGGGGGAATAAAAACCTGCAGGATTTTGTGATCAGAAAAAATGCAGCTTCCCTGATAGTTTCAGCCAGCGATTTGGCGAGGGCTGTAGTGAAAAAAGCTTCGCAAAACGATATTTATAAACTGCAGGATGATGCAAGCTGCGCTGTTTTCTTTCGCCGCAAACCCCGGCAGCTCCTGCTTTGCTCGGGTCCGCCTTTTAACGCATCCAAGGATAAATTTCTGGCAAATTCAGTGAAAGAGTTTAAAGGAACTAAAATACTTTGCGGAGGAACAACAGCTAAAATTATCTCCCGCGAATTAAACAGGGAGATATTGCCTGAACCTATGGAAAAAATGATTTACGGTCTTCCGCCGGCTTTTAAAATGGAGGGGATTGACCTGGTAACCGAAGGAATCCTTACGCTCGACAAAGTTTACCAGGAGCTCAAAGCCCTTCAAAACCAGGATATCCCCATCGAAGGACCGGCTGCCTCCATTATCCGCTATATGATGAATGCCGATGTAATTCATTTCCTGGTCGGTACTTGTGTAAATGTTGCGCACCAGGATCCCAATCTCCCTGTCGAGCTGGAAATACGACGAAATGTCATCAAAAAGATCATACGCATACTCGAAGAAAAATTTCTTAAACAAGTGAAAGTACAATACCTGTAAAAATTACGAAAATGGAAAAGAAGCTAAAGTTGAAAATCTGCGTTGGAACACAATGCTATGTAATGGGGAATCATGAACTTAAGGATATCAAGGATCATCTTCCCGGCGATTTGAAAGATAAAGTATATGTGGAAGCCGCCGTATGCCTGGGCTGCGATACGCTTAAAAGCAAACCACTGCCGCCTTATGTGGAAATCGACGGCAAACTGATTCCGCAGGCTACGCAGGAAAAAATAATTGAATACCTGTATTCGCTCGAAAAACAAACAGTACGATAAATCAAAAAACACAAAATTGCCATGAAGACATCAACGAAGAAAGAACCAGAAGGACAGGCCGAAGGCATCGCTTTAAGTGCAGAAATCAATATTGAAAACAAATTTTCAGCCATCGAAGCCACTATTCAGCAGGTTGTAAAGGCACAGAAAATATACAGAACCTTTACCCAGCAACAGGTTGATCATATTTTTCAGAAAGCAGCTTTTGCAGCAGCTCAAAACAGGATCAAACTTGCCAGGATGGCAGTTGAGGAAACCGGCATGGGTGTTATTGAAGATAAGGTGATTAAAAATCAGTTCGCATCCGAATACATTTACAACAAGTATAAAGATGAAAAAACGGTTGGCCTTATCGAAGAGGATCTTACGTTCGGGATCAGGAAATATGCTGAACCTATAGGTGTGATCGCCGGTATTGTGCCCACAACAAATCCAACATCAACGGCTATTTTCAAGGCATTGATCACCCTGAAAACGAGAAATGGTATTATTTTTTCGCCACATCCCAGGGCCGCAAAATCAACCATCGAAGCCGCCCGCATCGTATTGAATGCAGCTGTCGAAGCCGGTGCGCCCGAAGGTATTATCGGATGGATAGATACCCCTACGGTGGAGGCTTCACAATACCTTATGCATCACCGCGACCTGAACCTCATCCTGGCAACAGGCGGCCCCGGAATGGTTAAAGCTGCCTATTCATCGGGTGTTCCCGCCATTGGAGTAGGAGCGGGAAATACTCCTGCCATTATCGACGAAACCGCAAACCTGAAAATGGCGGTAAGCTCGGTTCTGATGTCGAAAACATTCGATAACGGTATGATTTGCGCTTCGGAGCAATCGCTTGTGGTTGTCGGAAGCGTTTACGAAAAGGTGAAGCAACTCCTTCTCGAAAATGATGCATACATCCTGAATGCGGAAGAAAAAGAAAAGGTTGGCCAAACAATGATCGTAAACGGTCATTTAAATTCAGCCATCGTAGGCCAATCGGCATATAAAATTGCTGTAATGTCGGGTATAACTGTGCCCGAAAATACCAAGGTTCTTATCGGCGAAGCCAATGAAATAAGCGCTTCTGAACCTTTCAGTTACGAAAAACTCTCACCTATCCTGGCATTATACAAGGCAGGGAATTTCCGCGAAGCTGAATACCTTGCCACCCAGCTTGTGAAATTCGGAGGCATTGGCCATACATCGGTTCTATATACCGATCCCAACAATACCGATCGAATCGAATCTTTCAGCTCGCTTATTAAAACTGGAAGGTTGCTTATCAACATGCCAGCTTCGCAGGGAGCCATTGGCGATATTTACAATTTTAGGTTGGAACCATCGCTCACATTGGGTTGCGGATCGTGGGGAGGGAATTCGGTGAGCGAGAACGTAGGAATAAAACATCTGATAAATATTAAAACCAACGCCGAAAGGAGAGAAAATATGCTTTGGCTCCGTATGCCCGAAAAAATCTATTTCAAAACCGGCTCTCTTCCTGTAGCATTGCAGGATCTGGCAGGCAGGAAAAAGGCATTTATTGTTACCGATAAACCAATTTACGATCTAGGATATTGCGAAAAAGTGGTCCAGCATCTCAATAACCTGCACATCGAATCCAATGTGTTTTATGAAGTAGAGCCTGACCCTACGCTTGCCAATGTGCGCAAAGGTCTGGCCCGTATGAGTCCGTTTCAGCCGGATGTAATTATTGCCCTCGGCGGCGGATCAGCAATGGATGCCGCTAAAATTATGTGGCTTATGTACGAGCATCCCGAAATGGAGTTCGAAGGTCTTGCGCTCAGGTTTATGGACATCCGCAAGCGGATTTATGCATTCCCCGCTTTGGGCAAAAAGGCATTGATGGTAGCCATTCCCACCACATCGGGTACCGGCTCCGAGGTAACTCCTTTTGCTGTGGTTACCGATGAAAAAACCGGTATCAAATATCCTATTGCCGATTACTCGCTTACGCCGAATATGGCTATTATCGATCCTGAATTTGTAATGACAATGCCTGCCAAGCTTGCCGCCTGGTCGGGAGTTGATGCACTTACCCACGCCATTGAGGCGCTGGCTTCGGTTTTTGCAACCGAATTCACAAATCCCTATGCCCTCGAAGCCGCCAGATTGATTTTCAAATACCTCGAAGCCTCTGTTACCGAAGGAAGCGCCAACCAGAAGGCAAGGGAGAAAATGCATTATGCCGCTACCATTGCCGGTATTGCTTTTGCAAATGCGTTCCTGGGTGTTTGCCACTCCATGGCTCATAAGCTGGGTTCTGAATTCCATGTTCCCCACGGGCTTGCCAATGCACTGCTTATCAATGAGGTTATCCGTTTCAATGCCACCAACTCACCCCGAAAACAGGCTACATTCCCTCAATACAAATACCCCGATGCCATTTATCGCTATGCCCGCCTGGCTGATTACCTGGGAATACAAGGTACAACTCCGGAAGAAAAAGTGGAAGGACTTATAATAGCCATTGGTAAGCTGAAGTCGGCTGTTGGCATCCCAGCTACAATAAGGGATGCAGGTGTTCCTGAAAAGGAATTTTACGCACATCTCGATCAGCTTTCGGAAAATGCTTTCGACGACCAGTGTACCGGTGCTAATCCACGCTATCCTTCCATTCTTGAAATAAAGGAAATGTATATCAGAGCTTACGAGGGACAGGATTAAACCTCTTTTTTAATTACTAATGCGAATCAAGGTTTGAAATTGTAAATTGTTGTAAGCGAGGCGAACCCTTCAAGGATTTAAAATCCTTGAAGGGATTGACCCACGCAAGATCAATATGTTGATCCAAACCTTGATTCGCATTACTATGAATCTTATTCCTGTTCCTTTCCGGAAGCCTTAATATCGGTTACGGGATGTACAGGCTATAATTTGATTTTAAAATTTGAGACGGCTGAGACGAGCCTTTTCTCAAGTCTGTTTTTGAAAAATCTGCCACAAAAACAACATTTTTCACAGACTTCTCCATTCTCAAAATAAAACTGTTTTATGGCATTCGTTAATAATGTGATGATTATCCGCCGCGATTTAATAACCCGCATGGCCGAATTATATAAGGAAGATCAGCTTTTTCAGCAAATTGACCGCATTCCTTTGGAAATAAGCGGGCGATTGAGCGGACACGAACGTTGCTGCGTTTATAAAATGAGGGCTGTTGTAAAATATAAAATCATGGCTATCCTTGGTTTTGGCCGAAAGGATGAAAAGGATGAACTTGATTTGCTTGCATACTATGCTGAGAAAACGATAAACAGTAAAGACCGGACTGATGATTTTCTTACTGTGGTTGACGAAGCATGTACCTCCTGCGTAAAAGCCAATTATGTGATAACCAATTTGTGTAAAGGATGTATTGCGCAGCCCTGTATGAACAATTGTCCGAAAAAGGCGATTTCACGTACCCCCGAAGGCAAGGCAATAATCGACCCTTCAGCATGCGTGAATTGTGGTATTTGCAAGGATCTGTGCCCGTACCATTCTATAATTTACATGCCGGTTCCCTGTGAGGAATCCTGTCCTGTGGGAGCCATTTCGAAAGATGAAAATGGTATCGAAACTATTAATCCGGAGAAATGCATTCTGTGTGGCAAATGTGTGAATGCCTGTCCTTTCGGATCTATTCTTGAAACTACTGAGTTGTTTTCAATAATGACGCTACTAAAACAAAAGATGCCAGTTACAGCAATAGTAGCGCCTTCTTTATTCGGACAATTCAGGGCTGAGCCGGGAGCTGTAATAGACGCGCTTTACCAACTTGGATTTACGCATGTGGTAGAAGCTGCTGAAGGTGCTTTTACCACAACCCACCTCGAATCGGAAGAGCTTATCCATAAACTGGATTCGGGGCAGGCGTTTATGACAACTTCCTGTTGCCCTTCGTGGGTGATGGCGGTCCAAAAGCAAATACCTGAAATTCTGCCTTTTGTATCAAATACTCCTTCGCCCATGGCCATTGCAGCAAAGATGTGTAAGGAGCAATTTCCTTCTGAGCCTGTGGTTTTTATTGGCCCCTGCATTGCTAAACGGAATGAGGGCCGCAATAATCCTGATATCGACTGGGTGATGACTTTCGAAGAACTGGCATGCCTGTTTACCGGGTGGGAAATTTCGGTTGTTGAATGCGAAAACAGACCTCTTAGCGAAAGTGTGGATCAACAGTCGCGGAATTATTGTATTTCGGGAGGTGTTGCCTCTGCAGTGCAGTCGGTTACCTCCAAAAATATTTCCTCTAAAGTGATCAATGGATTGGACAGAAAACAATTGAAACTACTTTCA
>JBBSDG010000137.1:0-10189 GCA_038249635.1 Bacteroidales bacterium
AATAAATCCCAGCTGGCTGATAATGCTGTAGCTTGGCCTGTCGATGTGAGCCGGGATAATTATTCCTCCAAGCGAATGAACTTTCTGCTCAACCTGTTCAATAGATTGGTCGAGCGCTGAAAGCAGCAGAAACTCAATTTCGTCTATAATCTGTTCGTCTTCGTCCACCACAATCTGGTAACCGAATTTTTCGGTATTGTTGGGGATAGGAGGGAGGTGCTTTTCAAGGTATATCTGAAATTCCGACAATTTTTCATCATTTTCAAAGAACGTGAGGCAGTGAACTTCTTCGCGTGTGGTAACTTCGGCTCCCATAAGTACAAATATTCCTGCGGGTTCGGCCAACTTGCTGATCAGTTTGCAATGCCTGGTGGTGTTATGATCGGTTATCCCGATAATATCGAGGCCTTTTTCACGGGCCTTTTCTATTATTTTTGTCGGACTCATCTCAAGGTCGCCACAGGGTGAAAGTACTGTGTGAATATGAAGATCGGCCCGGTATTTATTCATTTTTAACGGGTTATCAGGTTGTAAAGTCTCCCGGTTATTTCGAATGCTTCTTCATTGGATCCCAGTACCGGAATTCCTTCTTCTTTGGCTTGTGCCAGCATATCGGCATCGGGTTGGTTGCCTTTAATCAGGATTACTGCTGCCAGATCCTTGAGCGAAGCAATTGCAATCACATTTTTATGTGTCTGCAAAGTGATCCATATCTTGCCGTTGTCAGCAAACCCCATTACATCGCTTAGTAAATCAGAGGTGTAACCGCCTGTAATTTCGTTGTCCAAGCCCTGGCTTCCGCCAAAAACTTTCAAATCAAGTATTGCTATTATGTCTTTAACCTGCATAAAGGTATTTGTTATTTACGGTTCTTAAAAAACTTATCGTTGCCCCAAATGCTTTTCATCATTTCGAGTGACTCATCCGGTGTAAGTTCGCCGGTTTGTTCCCTGTTTTTCTGTATAAAGATGCACTGCCTGATATCGGCTTCACCCAACGCTATATCATTGGCAAAAGCCTGGCAATTTGGCGATCCACATGCCCCGCAGTCGGTGAGTGGAAGGCACTGCAGCATCTGGCTCGCTTTATCCATTTTGCGCATGGCTTCTTCCATATTTTCATCCAGCTTCATCATGCTGCGCGGATTTATCGGGCGTATGCTAATTCTGCGTAAAAGGTAATCATTATAAGCAAAAATGCTGTCATTTTCAGTTATTTCATCTTTTGGAACCGGAGCATATGACCTTAGTCTTTCGGCAACCAGAAAGCGGTTGGCCGAAAGAAGCACACCTCCTGCACAACTTTCGTCGCAGGCACGAAGTTCCAGAAAATTGATATCTCCGATTTCGTCATTTTCAATTTTTTCCAGAAATTCAATAACATTATGGATTTCATCTATGGCGAGGCAGCGTCCGGGAACATGCGAAGCTTCACCATGAGTTAGCGCCCATTGCCATGCAGTTTTCGAAAGGGGCTTTTTAGGAACAACCACCGGATTTATCGACCTGTCAGTGCGGATATATTTATAAACTTTATTATAAAGTGTGTCCATATTAATTACTCCTGTAATCATGGAATAATCTTCTCCGACCGGACTTTTGATTGCAGCAATTTTAGCGGCGCAGGGAGTGATATAAAAAACGCCGATTTCGGCAGGATTTATGCCTTTGTCAGTTAGTTCTTTGCGGCAGTACAAAGCAGTTATATCCAATGGCGGTTTAAGCAGCATTATATTCTCTGTTAATGCCGGGAATTTAACCTGAACCAGCCTTATTATTGCAGGGCAGAATGATGAAATAAGCGGTTTCTTTTCAGGATGTGCTTTTAAGTATGCTTTTATTTCTTGTTCAAGTAGATCAACACTTGTTTCAACTTCGTAAATATGGGTGAATCCATTTGCCAGGATTGCTGTATAAATCTGGTTGTGTGTAACTTCCTCAGGGAATTGTCCGAAAAAAACAGCGGGAACCAAAGCTATCCGGTGTTTGTATGCCTTTATTCTTTCGAAGTCGTCCTGGTCGATAGAAATAGCGCTCACCGGGCAAGCTTTGAAGCATTCGCCACAATCAACACAGCGGTTTTCATAGAGTATTGCTTTGCCGTTACGCACTCTGATAGCTTCGGTTGGACAAATATTCATGCAGTGCGAACATCCTATACAGAGGTCGTCGCTTACTTTTAATGCATGATGAAAATGTTTACTGTCCATTTATCCGGCTTTTGGCAGGTTTACAATAATTTCGAGCATTGTTCCAACCCCTACTTCGCTTTTAATGTTAAGCTCATCCGAGTTGTTTTTAATATTCTGAAGACCCATTCCTGCTCCAAATCCCATCTCACGTACTTTAGCCGATGCTGTAGAATAACCGGCCTGCATTGCTTTTGCTATATCCGGTATGCCCGGACCTTTGTCAATCAGCTTGATATTTACTCTGCTGGTATCCACATCGCAAATAACTTTACCTCCATTGGCATGTGCCACAATATTTACTTCGCCTTCGTACATGGAAACTACAATCCTTTTAATTATCTGGGGATCGACATTGAGTTGTTTCAGTATTTTTTTAAAACTACTTGAAGCATCACCTGCTTTTGTGAAGTTTCCATCTTCAATAGCGTATTCGAATTGCATTGTATTCCGAATTAATAAACAGGATTTATACCTCTCTGAAATAATATTCCGCTTGTTTTGTACATGGAGTAGCTGCATTGCATAATTACAATCCTGTTCTCCTCAGCCAGGGCAATCATTTCGGGAGTGGCTTTTTTGTTACGCACCAGCACTATATTCTTTATATCCGACATTTCGGAGGTACGTATAGTTTGTATGTTTACAAGTCCCGTTAAAAGCAGTAATTTTTCGCTGTCAATGGTAAGCACATCGCTCATCAGGTCCGAAGCAAATACAGCCTCTACTTCTCTTTCGAGTTTGGTGTGGCCAGATACCACTTCAGCATTCAGTAATATAACTATATCTTTTAACTTCATGTCAAAGTTCCTGAGTTTTCTGATATTTTATCCTATGTATTTGTAGCTGTGTAAGTTAAAGTTGTATTGGCACAACTGGATTGAGGCTGCAAAATTATGCGTAATTAATATAATAAACAAGCTTGCTGTTATTTAATTCACATTGTTAATTGAATAACAGAAAATTTATAATTAGTCTAAATAATAGGCTTTTGCAATATGATTTTTACTTTTTTTTATTCTATAAATATAAATTATTCTATATGATTAATTCAATAGTTTTGAGAAATAAGAGAATAATACAAAAGCCGCCCGTTTTGTAGGAAGGTAGTATTTCGAAAACCAATCCTCAAATGAATACCTCGATAAAAAAGGCAAACTAACGGATGATTAAATCCACAAACTATTCACAATGTTGCTTGATGCGGTAATTCAAGTTCACGAGAATGGTTTGATACACTGGGGTGTAAAACCCTCCATTTTCCTACTATATAGCAAAGGCGTTTTCAACTATTGGATTTTGGAATAGATAAGAAAATCGATTTAAATAGTGTTGAATATGACCAGATAGGCATTACCCAAAACATGGACACACCCATTTATAGGAGACAGGAGCAAACCAAAAGTATCAAAGATATAACGGTACAAATGGATATTTACAGTTTAGACGCCATGGCTGATGACTCTTGAAAATAGAAAATCATTGATTTATCTTCCGTTTTTAAATTAATTGAGTAGCTTCAATAATTATATTAAACTATCCCAGATTGGTTTCAGTTCTAGTGAAATAGAACTCACAACATCCTGAAATTCAATCTTTAATTCTAATTTGTTTTTCTTCATAAATTGTCTCCAAAGTGTATTTAGTTTAGCATCGGATAAAAATTCCTCATCAAAAAAGGAAGGAAGCTGATTCAATGATGTTTCTCTCCTCACAAAAGTAGATTTAATAGATTCCTTTAAGGTAACTCTGTCCATTTGATTGGATTTCATCAGGGAATAAACATCATAAAAATCTTTCATCCTGCTATTAGAATAGGAGAGGACAATCATGGCATGAAATTTTTCGGAAATTACCGATTCAATTGAATAGGCTTTGATGATAGCAGGTTTTATCTTCGAAAGTAATGAAGGATATTCGATGAGTTGAGCTTCCGGTATTATAATGTCGCCAAAGCCTACATCTATCTGAATTTGTTGTTTGATGGTATCGAAGCCACCTTCAATAGAAATTGGCAAATTAAAAACTATTACCTGAAAACAAAGTTCAAACAACTTTCTCTCTGGTTGGATTAATATGGTATTGCAGAATTTAACGCATTGCCGCCCGTTTACCGGGCGGCTTTTGCAAAAAGAAAGTCAATTTTAGTAGCGTTTACGAACCTTGTAGTGGGTATGAAGCAATTCGTGCGATTTATGCCCCAGTGGTTGTGTAAGATACTCTTTGTAAACTTCAGTTATTTCAGGATTTTCGTGTGATTTGCGGATGGGTTTACCCATATCTTCTGCATAGATAGCATCAGACCTGCGTTTACGGATTTCTTCCGATGTTGGTATTGGTTGTCCGCCGCCACCTATGCAACCTCCGGGGCAACCCATAACTTCGATGAAATGGTAATTTGATTTGCCTGATTTTACCGATTCCATCAACACTTTAGCATTGGCAAGTCCGTGAGCAACAGCAACATTCAGTTCAACGCCCTCGAGGAAACTCCATTCGGGCTTGGTATTTTTAATTTTGATGCTGGCTTCTTTTACACCTTCCATACCTCGTACTGGTTTGATATTGAGGTTAGTAAAAGGAACTTCATTGCCTGTGATTATTTCATAAGCAGTGCGTAGCGCGGCCTCCATTACTCCGCCGGTAGTTCCGAAGATTACAGCAGCACCGCTCGATTCACCCAGGATACTGTCATAAGTTTCATCTTCAAGTTTATCGAACTCAATCCCAGCTTGTTTTATCATCATAGCCAGTTCGCGTGTGGTAAGCACATAATCAACATCCTTGAAACCTGAATCGCGCATTTCGGGCCGATTGCATTCAAACTTTTTAGCAGTACATGGCATGATAGAAACTACTACCATATTTTCGGATTTGATGTTAATTTTGTCGGCATAGTAGGTTTTAGCCAGCGCACCGAACATTTGCTGCGGCGATTTGCACGATGAAAGATTATCAATCAATTCAGGGTACATATGCTCCTGGTACTTAACCCAGCCTGGCGAACAGGAGGTCATCATCGGAAGCCTGACGGTCTCATCCTTATCGACCAGTGCTTTTTTTAAACGTGTTAGCAACTCAGTACCTTCTTCAATAATAGTAAGGTCGGCAGTAAAATCAGTATCAAGCACTTTGTTAAAGCCCATCTTTCGCAGGGCAGAAACCATTTTACCCGTAACCCTTGTTCCTGTTGCAATTCCGAGATCTTCGCCCAATGCTACGCGGGTTGCCGGTGCAGTTTCGACCACTACAAATTTATTGGGGTCGTAAATAGCCTGCCAAACGTCTTCAATATAGTTACGCTCGTATAGTGCACCAGTTGGGCAGCGGTTTATGCATTGTCCGCAATTGGTGCATATCACATCATTAATCGGTTTGTTCATGAAGGTAGTGATGATCTGGTGATCACCTTTGTGTACAACAGCCAGTGCGCTAACCGATTGAAGTTCAGCACATGTTCGCACACAGCGCTGGCATCGGATACATTTACTGGCATCCCTGCTAATGGATGGTGATGAAATATCTCTGATCTTATCTCTATCTTTAACCAGATCAATAAAAATATGATCGCCAAAGCGATATTCTGCAGATAATTCCTGTAATTCGCAATTTCCGTTTTTAAAACATTTGGTACAATCAACATTGTGTTCTGATAACAGAAGCTCGACTATGTGTTTACGGGCAATACGAACCTTTTCACTGTTTGTGTTAACTTCCATGCCTTCCGAAACCGGGGTTGCACATGAGGCTGCCAGTAAGCGCGCTCCTTTCACTTCCACCACACATACACGGCAATTGCCGGCAACGCTCAGGTCAGGGTGATTGCACAGTGTTGGTATTTTAAAATTCAGGCGTTTGGCAGCATCCAGTATAGTGGTGCCTTCCTCCACTTGAATCGGTGTATTATTTATTTTCAGGTTAACCATATATTTACTCATGGTGCTATTCTCCTATATTTTTGGGTTGAAATAGTTTGGTTAGTAAATGATTTCTTCACGAAAATTATCCACTATGGATGTGAAAGGATTTGCGACAGATTGTCCCAGACCGCATTTGGCTGCAATTTTCATAGTGGAAGTCAGCCTTTTCAGATCATCAAGATAGGCAGGCGGACGATGACCTTTCTTAACTGCTTCAATTCCTTTGAGTAACTGCTGGCAACCTATGCGGCAAGGTGTGCATTGTCCGCATGATTCTTCGGTAAAGAATTCCAGGTAATCGTGCAAAACGTTATACATGGAGCGGCTTGAATTAAAAATCATCATGGATCCACCTGTAGGAATTCCTTCGAAACCGATAATGGTATCGTTGAATTTTTTTCGTGGAACGCAATGTCCTGATGCGCCTCCAACCTGAATGGCTTTAGTATCGCCATCCCCAAACTCATCAACGAAATCTTTTAAAGGCATTCCTAATTCAAGCTCATAAATACCGGCAATAGGTGTATCGCCCGAAACCGAGAATACTTTCGATCCCCTGGAGTCTTTGGTTCCCAGTGCTTTGAATTGATCAGGACCCATGCGGCAGATTTCGGAAGTATAAACCAGAGTCTCAACGTTGTTAATAACGGTAGGTTTACCGTTGTACCCTGCAACTGTAGGATAAGGTGGTTTATTTCGGGGTTCGCCGCGTTTGCCTTCCATGGATTCGAAAAGTGCTGATTCCTCTCCGCAAACATAAGCACCACTTCCCGAGCGAAGGAAAATATGGAAATCAACTTTCATATCGTGCAGTTGCTGATTGAAAATATCAATCTTTTGCTGAAGGGTATTAAGCATGAAATTATACTCTCCCCTTACATATACATACCCTTCGATGGCACCGATAACAAATCCGCAAATGGTCATGCCTGCAAATATTTTTTCAGGAACGCGATCCAGGATTTCACGGTCTTTGAATGTTCCGGGTTCGCCTTCATCGGCATTGCAGATTACATATTTGACATCAGATTCTTCGTTACGGCAGAATTTCCACTTGAGTCCGGTAGGGAAACCTGCGCCGCCACGCCCTTTCAGCCCTGAATCAATCATATCCAGGATTATTGCCTCAGGAGTTTTCTTTATGGTTTTTTCTACAACCTGGATGGGTGTACATTTTTCGTCCCAGCCAAAGATTATATCTATTTTCTTTAATTGTTTCTGTTCCATAGTATTGGTTTTTAGCCTTGGCGATTAAATGGTTTTCTTTGCAAATTCCTCAATAATCTCGATTGCCTTTTCGGGCGTAACCGAAGGAAACACTTCATCATTAATAAGCATTACCGGTCCTTTGTGGCACCAGCCCAGGCAGTTGGCAGTAAGAAGAGTGAACTTTTTGTCATGCGAAGTTTCGCCTGTTTTAATCATCAAATGGTCTTCGATTGCTCTGATAATAGCATCCTTGCCTTGCATATGGCATGAAATGGTTTTACAAACCCTTACGATATTTTTGCCACGCGGCTTGGTATCGAGAAAGGTGTAAAAGGAAGCCGTGCCATAAACATCAGCAGCCGAGAGGTCAAGTTCAGTAGCTACCGCTATCATAGCTTCCTCCGAAAGGTATTTTTCGCGGGCTACTACTCCCTGTAATACAGGCATCAAAGCATTACGGGTTTTGCCGTGCTTTTCAACCAGTTCGTGAATAAATACATCAGTGTTTGTCATAGTAATTTGGCTTTGTTGTAATTACTTGATTAGTATCTATATACATTGTTAATAGATTCACAATAGGAATTGTAAAGATATGTATCTTATTGATATTGACATCAGATTCGTTCTATATTTTTATGCTTGGCATGTAATTTATATTGTTTCTAAAAGACATAGTTAATGTACTGAAAATCATTGGTCAAAGCGGCTTTAAAATATTTTTAAGCATAAAGTTTTGAGAAGAAAAGTTATTTTTGCACTCAGGAGGAAAAAATGGTGTACAGATATTTTATAAAAATTGCTTACAACGGATCGGCATACGGTGGCTGGCAAGTGCAACCAAATGCTGCTACTGTGCAACAATGTATTAATGATGGACTAATGGCCATTGCAGGAATTAAAAAGGGTGTTAGCGGTTGCGGACGCACTGATGCCGGGGTTCATGCATCAGTATTTTATGCCCATTTTGATCATGAAAAGGCTTTTTCATCGCAAGAATTGGAGCAACTAACATTCAGGCTCAACCGGTTTTTGCCGCAGGATATTGTTGTTTTTGAAATCAGTCCTGTTTTTTCAGGCGCTCATGCCCGCTACAGTGCTTTATGGCGACAGTATGAATACCTAATTATCAGACAAAAAGATCCTTTTAATTTCCATCAAGCCTATTTAGTTCATGATGCCATTAACATTGAAATAATGAATAGCTGTGCGGGTTTACTGATGGGACGACATGATTTTCAAAGCTTCAGCAAAGTGAACACACAGGTGAATAATTATTTATGTGATATTCAGATGGCAGAGTGGACTGAACAAGACCATTTTCTTAGATTTAACATCCGTGCCGATCGCTTTTTACGAAATATGGTTCGTGCCGTTGTAGGTACTTTGCTCGATGTTGGCAGAGGAAAAGTTTCACCTGATGAATTTCAGCAAATTATTGATAGTCATAACAGGGGCAAGGCTGGCTTATCCGTTCCGTCTAAAGGACTTACATTAACGGGGGTTGGATACCCTGAGGAAATATTTTCGGACAAGCCTATATATTTCTTACCAGAGAGCCATGAAAAAATAATATCCCATTACTATACTGATCCCGAGTTTCATAAGGGTGCCGGCAACGAAACCGATAAATGAGCCGATGGCTGAGCGAAACGCCTTATTGGAATCCTGTTTGTTTAATATTTCACCGGCAAATGCCCCGATAAAAGGTCCGATAATAAGACCAAGAGGTGGAAAAAAGAACATCCCGACAACAAGCCCGATTGTTGCGCCCCAAACACCGCCTTTTGTTCCACCAAATTTTTTAGTTCCCCAAACGGGTATATAATAATCGGCAATTACAACAGCCAAAGTTACCAATGCCCAGATGATCAGAAATTTTTCAGAAAATGGTTTTATCGATGAAACCTGCAACACTATCAGGCTTCCATAAGCTAATGGCGGGCCTGGAAGAAACGGAATAATGCAACCGGCAATTCCGCCCACAAGCAAAATTATACCGGTTATAATAAGAAAAGTATCCTTAAAATAGACTTTGGCATAAATTTAAGGTTTTTTGTGATGATCAATCAAACTTTAGCTGATATAAAAATGTTTTATCCGTAACGTAAACAGATTTTTTAAAAAATGCACCTAATGAACATCAATTTAGCAAATATATGTTTAGTGGCACTGGTTAGTATATCACTTTCAGCATGTGCACAAAAATCCTCTGATAAAAACCGTAACAAAACAGCTGCAGCAATGGATACTTTTGAAATAAAAAAGAGTGATGACGAATGGCGCAAACAACTGAGCCCGGTTCAGTTTGGTATTCTGCGTGAAAAAGGAACAGAAAGGCCATTCACGGGAGAGTACGACAAATTCTATGAAGAAGGGACTTACTATTGTGCTGCCTGCGGAACTGAACTTTTCACTTCCAAAACCAAATATAATTCAGGATGTGGATGGCCGGCTTTCTACGAACCATCTGTTAATAAAAATATAGTTGAAAAAAGGGATGTAAGCTATGGAATGGTGCGCATAGAAGTGATGTGTGCCAAATGTGGCGGGCATCTCGGGCATGTTTTTAATGACGGACCTAAACCTACAGGCTTGCGATATTGTATTAACTCAGGATCGCTGAAGTTTGAGGCAGGGAAGAAGTAGGAGTGGAGGAGTGGGAGAGTGGGAGATGGGGAGAGTAGGAGATGGGGAGAGTGGGAGAAGGGGAGAGTAGGAGATGGGGAGAGTGGGAGAAGGGGTGTCTTGTCCTGAAATAGGTTTACAGCATTGTAAACTAAAATTAGGATTGTGGTAACAGGAAATTATTTGTTTTCCTTGTGGTAATCAACCAGTCCGTCGATCGGAGCTTTTATAAATTTCCCGGTTTTTA
>JBBSDG010000138.1:0-10160 GCA_038249635.1 Bacteroidales bacterium
CGCATATTTGCGGTAAATAATTCGTATATTTACCGCACATTCGTTTTAGGCCATGGCAAAATACATTTATGAGTACAAAAACTGGACAGATTTTTCGTGGCAGGACAAAGCCATAAATGTCGTATTTGGCGAAGTGCGGCTTATGCAAGGTAAAATAATAGGGCAAATGAAAGCGTTGGGCTTTTCTGCCAAAGAAGAAGCCACGCTTACCGCCTTAACCCTGGAAGTAGTAAAATCATCGGAAATAGAAGGCGAATTGCTCAATTATGACCAGGTGCGTTCGTCTATTGCAAGGCGGTTGGGCATCAACACCGCCGGACTTGTATTGAGCAGCCGCCATATCGAAGGCGTGGTAGAAATTATGCTGGATGCCACCCAGCGCTACACCTTGGCTTTAACCGAAGAACGTTTGTTTGGATGGCACGCAGCGCTTTTTCCCACAGGCTACAGCGGGCCATACGTAATAGAAGTGGGACGATACCGCACAGGCAAAGTGCAAGTGGTTTCGGGCGCAATGGGCAAAGAAAAAGTGCATTACGAAGCCGTAAAGCCCGAATTGGTAAAAACGGAAATGGACAAGTTTTTGGATTGGTTCAACAACGAAAACCGCCTCGACCCTGTTTTAAAAGCCGCCATAGCACACTTTTGGTTTATCATCATTCATCCCTTTGATGACGGAAACGGCAGAATTGGAAGAGCTTTAACCGATATGCTGCTTGCCTGTTCCGAAGGCAGTGGAGAACGTTTTTACAGTATGTCGGGACAAATATTATCCGAACGCAAACGCTATTACGAAGTATTGCAAAAAGTGCAACATAGTTCAGGCGATATTACCGAATGGCTCGACTGGTTTTTGCATTGCCTCAAAAATTCGATGCGCGCCACCGAAAACACCACGCAAAAAATATTGCGCAAAGCTGAGTTTTGGAAATTACACGAACATACTCACATCAACGAACGCCAACGCTTATTACTCAACAAACTCTTCGACGATTTTGAAGGAAAATTGCAAACCTCAAAATGGGCTAAAATTGCCAAAATCTCTACCGACACCGCCTTACGGGACATAAAAGACCTGGTAGGAAAAGGCATCTTGCACC
This sequence comes from Bacteroidales bacterium, assembly GCA_038249635.1. Lineage (GTDB taxonomy): Bacteria > Bacteroidota > Bacteroidia > Bacteroidales > UBA4417 > UBA4417. The sequence goes on from JBBSDG010000138.1 coordinate 1,101, forward strand.
AAACTGACGCAGGAGGACGAAACGCTAACTACGAGTTATCAGACTTTAAAATAGAATAAGCACCGGTTATAACAAACAGGACTTAAATGCCGTAGAGCATACAAAAGCAAAATCGCAGCCGTGAACTTTCCCACAACAGCGATTTAAGTATGTTCAAAACCAGAGTAATTAAATTTAAGAGAGTTCGGGTCAGAAATCAATATTCGGCTGCACCAGCAATTCCATAGTGTTGAGTTCCAGCGCCAGCAGGTTTCCATAACCAGGCTTATCATTCATATACACGCCGTTGTCGAGATCTATAAAATGGAATGAATTGGAGATAATCGACTGGTTAATAAAATCTAGCGATACGGGAACATGCCCGTGTATAATTTTACGGTTGCCGAGTTTTTCGGGATCAATCTTATATTCCCGTATCCACATCATAGCCTGGGTATCGCTAAAAATATCATCCAGCTCAAAATTGAACCCAGCGTGAACGATCAGGAAATTTTTCCATTTCATGTAAAAATCAAGCGATTCGACCCATTCAATATACTTTTCAGGAATTTCAGATACATGATTGGCATTGAAACTTTTCATGGTATCCTCCCCGCCGTAGAGCATCCAGTCTTTGAAATTCACCGATTTCAAACCTAGCATCCTGCGCAAACCTGTTTTCGCCTGCTCATCCCTGTAAACTTTAGCCATGTATTCCTCATGATTGCCCTTGATAACTTTGGTATTTATCCCGCCAGCATCCAGTTTCAAAATGTAATCAATAACACCCTTACTGGCCGGACCACGGTCGATAACATCACCCAGGAAAATAAGTGCATCATCTTTCCTCAGCTCTATCAGATCTTCAATAAGCATCCGGAGTGTGAGCAAGCAGCCGTGTACGTCAGGTATTACCCAGGTTCTCATGTAAAATATAAAAACGTGTTCCCTGTCAGTAACGGACAGGGAACACAATTATTTTGTTATTTCTTCGATTTACCCTGACTGGCAACTTCGTCCATTAATTTTTTAATCACTTCGGGATCGCCCAGGAAATAATCTTTCACAAAATTCAGATTATCATCGAATTCGAAAACATATGGAATGCCGGTAGGAAGGTTCAGGTTTACAATATCGGCATCACTGATTCCTTTCACGTGTTTGATAACGGCGCGAAGGCTGTTGCCATGCGCAGCCACAAGTATTTGGTCGTGAGTGCGTAATGATTCACGGATTTCACTTTCCCAGTATGGTACCATACGATCGACGGTATCTTTAAGCGATTCAGTAACAGGCGCTTCGTTGCCGATGGCGGCATATTTTGGATCGAGGCGCGGATTTCGTGGATCGTTAGCTGCAAGTTCTTCAGGCGGGATATCATAGCTGCGGCGCCATACCAAAACCTGTGCATCGCCATATTTTTCGGCGGTTTCAGCCTTGTTGAGGCCTTGCAGGTTTCCGTAATGTTTTTCGTTCAAGCGCCAGCTTTTTTCAACCTGTATCCACAGCAGATCCATTTCTTCCAACACCAGGTTTAGAGTTTTAATGGCTCTTTTGAGGTATGAAGTATAAGCAAGGCGGAAATCGAATCCGTTTTCCTTTAATACCTTACCGGCTTCAGCGGCTTCCTTGACACCACGTTCCGAAAGATCAACATCGGTCCAGCCTGTAAAACGGTTTTCTTTGTTCCATTCGCTTTCGCCATGGCGAAGAAGTACTAATTTTTTCATGGTTGAGTGATTTTAATATATATAATTATCTGAATGTCAAGTAAATTTAGCTTTTTATCTGCTTTTGCAAATGTACAATTTCCGTATAATGTGAGCAAATACTTTTTGTCGGTATTTATGTAAAGAATGTTAATGCCAGCGGAAGATAATTGGAATTAGTAGAATGTACGATTTGGAATTTACGATTTACGAAGTACGATTTACGATTAGGGCGATTAAATTGAAAAATCCAAAAGGGTACGAACTCACCAAATCCATCAATCCCATCAATCTCTTCAATCCCATCAATCCCATCAATCCCATCAATCCCATCATTCTCTTCAATCCCAAAGAAAAACCCCGTTATTCCCTGAAACCCATCAGGTATTTGATTTTTTCAGCTTGCTCAACCGAAGTCAGTAATTCCAGTAATTTGAAGGCAACGCCCACAGCCGTTGATGGATTCCAAGAAGTAATGATGTTTTTATCAACCACAATCGGCTCATTTAAAACAGTAACGCCATAGCTTCGAAGAGTTTCGGAACGTAAGGGATTTCTATTGTAGGTTGTTCCGTTCCGGCCTGAAAGTACTCCGCTTTTTCCTACAGGTAAGGCTCCGGTGCAGATGGATGTAATAATTTTATTTTTTGAATCAAATTCCCTGATCAATCCAAGGAATTCCTCACTGTAGGCGTCTTTATAAAAACCGAATTCTGCAAACCCGCCCGGAATTGCCAATGCATCAAAATCGTCGGCATTAATTTCGTCAATTGTATAGTCAACGATAAATACCTGGCCAAAAGTGCTTTTTATCTGTTTGGTAAGTCCGCACGAAAACAGGCTGGCTGAACCATCTCCTTCAAGCTTATTCCATCCGATAACATCAATAAAAGCACTTGCTTCTAAAATTTCAAAGCCTTCTGCCAGAAGAAGTAATACCTTTTTCATTCCTGTTGTTTTAAGCTGAAATGCCTTTACTGAAAAACCGTTTTAACATGCCTTTTAAGCAAACTAAAACGGGTTTTATCGCAAACTATTCAGATGTTCAAATAAACTATTTGTTCCTGTGGATAATCAGTTCAACTGCACCGTTACCATATTTTGCAAACGAAGCACTGCGGAATTCAATATCTTCATATTCGGCAAGTCGCTGAATAATTGCTTGCTTCAGGGTTCCGTTTCCAATGCCATGAATAAATACCACGCTGTTGTACCTGAAAGCGATTGCGCTGCCTAACATCCGTTCAAAAAATCCCATTTGTATGGTCAGTATTTCGTGTGGCGAAAGGCTGGAATATTCCGGTCGAAGGGCTGAAATATGAAGATCAACTTCAGCTTCACCAAGTGCAGTGCGGTACTGATCAATTGCCGTTTCGGGTCTGAACCTCTCAGCAGCAGCAGGCAGTGGCTCGCGGTTTTCCTTTTCGTTGAGTATTTGCTCGTAAGTGCTGGGGATGCGGTTTAATTCGCATATGGTGTAAATAATTGCTTTTTGGTTGGCAAGGAAACGCGTTTCGTGGTAACTGCCTTCCTGATAAAAAACGGAGCCTTTTATCCTGAATGTAGCACTTACCGGCATAAGCACCTTTTCGTTTTCATCGGCAAAGAAAATCACCTGTATAACGCCATTCGACCACATGCCAACATCTTCGCGTACAATACTTTCAATCACCAGTTTCGATTCGGAAGGTACCGAACCATAATCAATCCCGGAGAAATTTCCTTCAGCATTTTTCAGAAAAAAGGAATACAAAATATCGGAAGTGGTGTTGTTTACCAGATAAACGTCAATTTTATCCGACAAAAGCCGCTGCTGGTCCTGTGGAGTCCAGGCAAGGTAAACGCCCGAAGGCATTGCAGCTCCTGCTCCACGTTGAACTATACGGCTGATTCGGTCATTTTCAACAATTTCAGGCTCAGGCACAGGGGCAGCCGTAACGGGTAACTCATCCCGACGCTCATTTTTGTGTAAAAACAGATCGCCTGATTTTCCGGCGGGTTCCATGGCAACAAGTTCGGCGGTGAGGGTAGGTATCTCGAAACCGTCTTCGATTGCTACCGAAACCATAAATGCGTTTATTTCTTTAACTACAATTCCTCCTCCTGTTGTGTTGAGGAATCTTACTTTATCTCCTGGTTTGAAATTCATTCTGGGTATAAATTATTTATCACGAGGCTTGCTAATAGTAGCTATCGCCGCGATGAAGTGCTTAAAATATATGTGTTTTAGTTTCCAACTAATTGAGGTCGCAAAGATAGCAACAATTCAGTCATGGTTTATGGACTGTTTTTCATATAATTGTTAAACTCGTCAGGCGTAAATTTTCATTGTGGTTTAACATTTTATTATACCGGGAAGTGAGTAATATAGGTTATTTTTGTTCGTTTTATTTTTACTGAATTCATTCCGATGAAAAAGTTGTTATAGCATCATGTTTTGGCAATGTTGAGTGTAATTATGATTGAAGAAGGGGAGATGGGGGATGGGGAGAAATGGGGACTGGGGGACACGGAGACTGGGGGTCATGGAGACTGAGGGACATGGGGACTGGGGGACAAAGAGACTTGGAATTTAGGACTTGTAATTTGGATCGTGATTTATGATTTCCTGCAACTTTGGTCTTCCTGCTCCGGTCATACAGTCATCTGTCATTAAACACAATAAGAGCATTGATTTCTAAATTCAAATAAACATAAACGTGAGAGTACCAGGTTCAACGAAGTCAATTTATGCAAACGGCTTATGGAGATTCGCCCTGGCAATGCTATTGCTTGTTTCTTCCTGTAAACCTGAAGAAGATCCTGTGTATGTTCCAACACCATACCAGATAACGGTTCCGAAGTTTTTCCCAACACGAATGAATATTCCCGTCGACAACCCAATGACGGTTGAAGGAGTAGAGCTTGGGCGTTACCTTTTTTACGACGGCCGTTTATCGGGTAATACCGAAACAGACAAAATGATGAGTTGCGGTACTTGCCACCTGCAATCCCGCTCGTTCGAATGCGGAATTGATCACCCTAAGTTCATTGGCGGACATCCCTTTGGAATAACCGGAATAAAAACGCCTCACGTGATGTTGCCTATGATCAATTTGGTTTGGAATGAGTCGGGGTATAATTGGTCGGGATCGGTTTCCAATACTAACCCGGATGTTACTAAGCGAACAATTGAAGATATAGTACGAATGGGTGTAACAGCACCGAACGAAATGGCTGGCGATACCACCAAAACCAAAACACTTATTCAAAGCATTCCGGGTTATCCTGATTTATTCGAAAAAGCGTTTGGCTCCCGCACCATTACATTCAGGAATATCAGCAAGGCCGTGGCTCAATTTGTACGTACGCTGATTTCGTCGGATTCGAAATTTGACAAGTATATGCGTGGCGAACAGCAGTTGAGCACGCAGGAACTAAATGGTTATGTCCTGTTTATGACCGAGGACGGCGCCGATTGTTTCCATTGCCATGGAGGTTCAGGAAATCCGTTATTTACCACCAACCTGTTTTATAATAATGGAAAGGATGATGTTTTCAATGATCCACTCGACCGCTTTTATGTTACCGGCGATCCATCCGACCACGGAGCTTACAAGGCAACTACCCTTCGCAATATTGAGCTTACCGGTCCGTATATGCACGATGGCCGTTTTAAAACCCTTGGTGAAGTAATTGATTTTTATTCGCAGGGAATTATCTGGTCTCCTTATGTACACCCACTGATGCACCATGCTTACGATGGGGGGATACAATTAACATCATCAGAAAAAGCTGATCTGATTTCGTTTATCAAAACATTGCGGGATGAGACTTTCCTCACAAATCCTGAATTTGGCGCATCTGATAAATTACCTGATGGAGCTAAGGCGATTGAATGAGATGAGTTTTTATAAATATGGCAGAAGGATTTGCCTGTCACGTGTCCGATTTAAGTCGCACGTCAACAGGAGGCGGAAAAATTATTAGCTGACACTATAAATAATCAGTACTAACTATTGATGGCTGTTAAACCATGACTTTAATTCATCCAGCGTATTTGTCACTTTTACTCCATCAGTCCACCAGTCGTGGAATGTAAAGGGATAAGTGATCAGCTTTCTATCAACACCCAATGCGCCTAATTTGGTATTCATACTGCTGCTTTGATCGGGATTAACAATCAGATCGAGTTCGCCATGAAAAAAAATTGTTGCCGGAACACCTGCTTTTGCCTGGTATTGCGGACTGCATTCCTTATAACGTGCTTCTGATCCTGCAGTTAATGGGAACAATGGGATGCCAAGTAATGGATTTAGAATAGAGTTGTAGATATTAAAATTGTAATACGACATGGCAAATAAATCAGTTGGACCTGCCAGTGAGCCTGCTGCTTTTACTTTCCCGGACGCGTTTCGGGTATATGCATAACTCAAAGCCAGGTGTGCGCCGGCACTATGTCCGACGATATATAATTTCTGATCGTTGAATGTATTTACTGATGCTTTTCGCAGTGCGAATTGCACCGCACTGTCCACATCATCCAGTTGCATTTTATAGTTATCTGCTGTGTTTAGGGTAAGCCGGTAATTGATATTGGCTACAGCATAACCTCTCTCCTTAAACCCATTAAGTAAAAATGTTAATTCTGATTTATTTCCTGTTGACCATCCACCACCATGAATAACAACCACGAGCGGAGTATTCATAGTCCTTCCTGCAGGTAATCCCAGGTCCATTTTATGGTAATTATCAGTACCGTAAGATATATCCTTTATGGTTGTATCCCGCAGAGATCCGATGGGAGGTGATTGAGGCGAATTTACTTCCGGCTCGCATCCAAGTAAAGATATGGCAGTAAGAATGGTAAGAATGATAATGGCTTGCTTCATAATAAGTTAGTAGTAAAAATCATATTGTTATTGAAGATGAAAAGCATGTTGATAAGTGAATAACGACAGAACTCTAATTTCAGTATTTATCTTTGTTTATTCCAGATTCATTTCTCTGTGTGATAACTCTGTTTTTTTTCCGAATAATTGCTTTAGCCTCTGTGAGGAGAGCATCGGATACATTTGGGAATGTCGAAATAATATTTGTAATTGTTTGGCATTCGATCAGCAAAAATTCAAAAGGGCTTAAAAATCCATTACCATGAGATCATTACTTAAAATCTTATTTTTGGATGCTTGTGCATCGACAACGCAAGCCGGGCTTACAAAAGACACTTTTGTGTTTTGGGATTCATAGTTTATTTCTATTAGATTGGCATTTTACTCACCTAAATTCTTCCGAATCTAAACGTGTACCAATTTGTTGAAACAGGATTTTTACTTATAAATAAACAGATGGCAGGAACTGATAAATGTTCCTGCCATCTGTTTTTACAAAACTAAGTGATTCCATCAGAAGTGGATCAAAAATTCATCAAACTCTGCACCAATTACTATCCTGAGATTTTACCGGTATTCTTATTTCCATCAGCCTTATTCAGCAGTTTTTGGTATTTCATCCACTGAATCCCAAAAATCACCGCTAATATTCCCAGGATGATTGCCACTGGTCTATTCTCATTCCATAACCATGATACCTGATTATTATTAAACGTAAAACTGATGGTAAGAAGCGCACACATGATAGTGGCCGACATAAACAGATTTCTCTTTTTCATTTTTTTAGATTTAAAATTTATGATGCAAAATTAGCCCGCCTCACAACCTGAAACAAGGTTGAAAAGGTTGAAAAAGGGTTGATAAAAGGTTGATATTGAGAGAAATATTAGAAGGAATATCTATTCTGTCCTGCTTACCAGCTTTTTCACTTGCTTGCGCGAATCTATTCCCAGCGTTTTATATATTTTGTTGATATGGGTTTTGAGCGTACTTTGTTCAATGGATAATTCGCTCATTATTTCTTTATTTGATTTTCCGGCAATGATCAGATCTAACACTTCTCTTTGCCTGGCTGATAATTCATCCTGTTGATTCTGCTTTTGGGATTCGTTTAAGGATATATCCTGTTTGATGCTATTGATCAGGTTATTGGTTTTGGTTTTTTCAATCTGTACCCAGATTAACGCGATTAATACTATCGATACTATAATTATTACTGCGATGAAAGAGTGATTATTCCAGATCCAGCTTGTTTTTGAATTTGTAAAACGAAAACTGACAGCCAAACACAGCAGAAACAGGGCAAGCATTTCCAGTTTCTTCTGGTGTGTAAATAGCTGATCCGCCAGATGTTTGATAATCTTCATGCCTGAATAATTTGCAGATGCGACAAATAATAATCTCTAACTTCTCCTTGATGGCTGCGCGTACATTTGCACATCCTCCACAGTAATCTGTTGGTCGCAAAGAATTACCATGCGCTCAACCACATTGCGGAGTTCGCGTATATTGCCGGTCCATTTTATTTTCTTCATTTCCTCCAGCGCTTCCGGCGTAAATTGTATTGCCGGGCGGCCATTGCTTTCGCAGATTTGTTCCACGAAATAATGAGCCAGCATCGGGATGTCATCTTCGCGTTCGTTGAGCGAAGGAACTTTGATAAGTATTACACTCAGGCGATGATACAGATCCTCTCGAAAATTTTTGTTCTGAATTTCATCGAGAAGGTTTTTGTTGGTAGCGGCCAGCACACGGACGTTTACGGGAATATCTTTTTCTCCACCCACACGCATAATCTTGTTTTCCTGCAATGCGCGCAATACCTTGGCTTGTGCCGAAAGGCTCATATCACCAATTTCGTCGAGGAAAATAGTTCCGTTGTTTGCCTGTTCAAAGTCGCCTTTGCGTTGCTTGATAGCGGAGGTAAACGAGCCCTTTTCGTGTCCGAAGAGTACACTTTCAATTAGTTCAGATGGAATGGCGGCACAGTTTACCTCAACAAACGGACCATCGGCGCGGTGGCTTTTTTCGTGAAGCCAACGGGCAACCAGTTCTTTGCCGGTTCCGCTTCCGCCCGTAATCAGAACACGTGCATCCGTAGTTGCCACGCGCTCAATCATTTCCTTAATTTTATTTATAGCCGGCGATTCGCCAATCATTTCGTACTGCTTGCTAACCTTACGTTTCAGCGCTTTGGTTTCAGTAACCAGACGTGATTTGTCCATTGCATTACGCAAGGTGATCAAAAGCCTGTTCAGGTCCAGAGGTTTCGCAATAAAATCGTAAGCTCCTTTGCGGATAGCTTCAACAGCAGTTTCAATGGTTCCGTGCCCGGAGATCATCACAACCGGTGCATCTGTGGTTTTCTGGATATTTTCGAGCACTTCGATGCCATCCATTTTGGGCATTTTTATATCACAGAGAATTACGTCGTAGCTTTCCTTGCCAACCAGTTCAATTCCCGATGGTCCATCTTCGGCATCATCCACCTGGTAATTTTC
>JBBSDG010000139.1:0-10136 GCA_038249635.1 Bacteroidales bacterium
ATTAAAGCAACTCCCTCCCGTCATCCTTCAGCATCCTGTAAATGGTTGTCTTGCCAATATTCAGCTTATCGGCCACCAGGCGCACTTTGTTGTCGTACTTATTCAGATAATGGGTAATTATGATCTTGATATAATCGTCGAGTGTGGAATCTTCGTTTACAAAATCGAGCATGGCCGTGGTGTTCGGCAGTTTCACATCTTCGGCATGAATGGTATCGGTATTGGTCATTACCGCTGCCAGTTCAACAATGGCTTTAAGCTCGCGCACATTACCAGGGAATGGATACTTGCGGAATTTTTCCATGGCTTCGGCAGAGATGATAAGTTTCGGCATACTGTTTTTGGCACAGAATTCATCTACGAAAAACCTTGCAAGTAAAAATATATCGTTCCCGCGCATCCGCAAAGGAGGAAGTTCAATAGGCAGTCCCAGCAACCGGTAATACAAGTCTTCCCTGAAATTACCTTTCTTAACTTCATCGAGCAAATTTTTATGCGTAGCCACAATAACACGGACATCAAGTTTCTGCGCCTTGTTTGAGCCAACCCTTACAACTTCCTCTTCCTGCAATACGCGGAGTAGTTTTGCCTGCATATTCAGGTCCATATCTCCAATTTCGTCGAGAAAAATAGTGCCGTGATTGGCTTCCTCGAACCGCCCGATGCGCTGGTTATTGGCACCGGTAAATGAACCTTTCTCATGACCGAACATTTCACTTTCGATAAGTTCGCGTGGAATGGCTGTTACATTAACAGCAACAAAAGGTTTGTTTTTTCGCTTCGAGTTGAAATGTATAGCTTTGGCAACCAATTCTTTACCAGTACCAGTTTCGCCATGTACCGAAACGGAAATACTTGTTTTGGTCGCTTTTTCAATAAGTCTGAAAACTACCTGTAGAGCAGGGCTGTCGCCCTTTATCAGGTTATTGTATTCGTATTTTTTGCCTATTTCATCTTCCAGGTTCGAGATGCGTTGCTTCAGGTTGAAATTCGATTTTATATTCCGCATCGCCGACCATATTCTGTCCTTGGTGTCCGGATCTTTGAGTACATAATCGTAAACGCCTTTTTTAAGCAACTCCACGGCTGTGGAAATATCCTGCTGCCCCGATACAATGATAACAGGCAACTCAGGATCAAATTCCCTGATGCGTTTAAGCACATCAAATCCGCTCATATCAGGAAGGTTGAAGTCGAGCGAGATAGCCGATGGCCCTTTATACAAATTGGCCAGCAACTCTTTGCCCGAAGTAAAAACCGATACTTCGTAATCCGGGTTTTGTGAAAGATGATAGGAGAGGACTTTCGCGTACATAATATCATCTTCTACCACAAAAATCTTAAATGCTTCCATGAGTGTCCTTTTAATAGGTTTATTTCCTAAATACGGAAAAGTAACAAAGTAAAGTAAAAAAATAGCACAATTCCCAAAATGGGACTTGTTTTTCGTTTTAAAAATAGCCCCCTACTAAATTGTGGTTGCAGCGATCAGTTTTCGAGTGGTTAACGTTCAGAAATTGAACCTGTACAATTTATGAAGTTAAATGCCAATTTGTAAAAGGGAGTGTAAAAATTGAAGCTAAGATATTAGCTGTTATAATAATTAGGTTGTTACAATGATAAGCTTAAACTACTTATATGTTAAGTCAGCTTGATTCAGTTATTTTTCTGAAAAACAAAACCACTCTGCTGACTTCAATTATCATATTACTTTTAAAATGTGGGGTATCAAAATTCCGTTTTAAAGAAAAAATAAAAGATTCGTTAGAAAGTGACATCCAATTTCATAGAAAACGTGCAATTTATGGTTTTAACAGATTCATCAGTATTTCTTCAACCTCATTATAACTTTGCCTGGTCAGAATTTCCATCCTTACTTTTTTAAAATCAGGCAGCCCTTTAAAATATCCGGCATAATGTTTTCGCATTTCGATAATTCCTTTGTGTTCGCCTTTCTTTTGAACAGCAAGGCTGAGATGCGCGAGACTTACTGCGATTCTTTCGGGTAATCCGGGAGCAGCAGTTAATCCTCTGTTTTCGATAAATGCCTTAGCAGCATTAAAAATCCAGGGATTGCCTATGGCTGCCCGACCAATCATAATGGCATCCACGCCAAAGCGATTGAACATTTCAGCAGCTTTTACAGCACTGGTAATATCGCCGTTTCCGATTACCGGGATATGCATCCTTGGATTATTCTTTACTTCACTTATCAATGTCCAGTCTGCCTCGCCTGAGTACATTTGTGTACGTGTACGGCCATGAATGGTGATTGCTTTTATGCCAGTATCCTGGAGTCTTTCGGCAACATCCACAATAATTTTGCTGTTTTCGTCCCAGCCAAGCCTGGTTTTCACGGTAACGGGCAATTTCACGGCATTTACCACTTCGCGGGTAATGGCAAGCATAAGCGGGATATCGTTCAGCAGGCCGGCTCCTGCGCCTTTCATAGCTACTTTGCGAACCGGACAGCCAAAGTTTATATCTATAAGTTCGGGACTTTGCTCCTCAGCCAGCAGAGCTGCATTTTTCATGGTATCCGCATTATTGCCGAAAATTTGAATTCCAAGTGGCCTTTCCGATTCATCAAAAACCATTTTCCTGCTGCTTTTTTCGGCCGACCGAAGCAGCGCCTCTGACGAAACAAACTCGGTATAAACCAAAGCGGCACCGTGGCTGCGGCAAATGGTTCGGAAGGCCGAATCAGTGATATCTTCGAGCGGGGCAAGTATAACCGGGAATTTGCCGAGGTCAGTTTTTCCAATAATCATGAGGGTATTTTTAGAAGTTGCAAAAATAGCAACATTATCGCCCGCTTGCATTTAAAGCATTATGATTACTTTTGCTCCAAATATCTGATCATGCTCCGGGGTGCCTACAGTCATATAAATCCTTTCAATAAATTTATACTGTTATTAGTATTAGTTCTCAGTTTCCTGCTATTTTCAGTGATGTGTGGCATCCTGGCTCTTGTACCATTTTACGGTACGGGAATTTTTAGTATCCTGACTTCATCCGACTTTTCTGATTCATCGGTTGTTGCGGCTTTAAAGGTGATACAGATATTCAATACGGCGGGAGGATTGCTACTCCCGGCCGTTATTTATTTGTGGCTTTGTACAGCAGCGGATTCAAAATCAGATATTTACAAATCAGTGGCTCCCCTTATCATGCTAGCGGCTATCATTTTAATTGTAGTTGCACAGCCCGTTGTTGGATTTACAAATGAACTGAACAGTCACCTTAGCTTTCCCAACTGGTTATCAGGTGTTGAAAACTGGATGAAAGATACTGAACAGAAGAATGGTTTTATAACTGAAGCTTTCCTTGCGACAACTTCTTTTGGCGGGTTACTGGTAAATATACTTATGATCGCAATTCTTCCGGCCATTGCTGAGGAGATACTTTTCAGGGGAGCTTTGGCAAAACTTTTTAAAGATTGGACTAAAAATGTACATATGGCCGTTTTTATTTCATCGTTCATTTTTGCGGCAATTCACATGCAGTTTTATGGATTCCTTCCCCGGTTTTTGTTAGGCATGGCACTGGGGTATTTGTTTTTCTGGAGTGGAAGTTTGTGGTTGCCTATTGTTGCTCATTTTACAAATAATTTTCTTTCGGTGATGGTTGAGTTCCTATATCGTAGCGGAAACATAAAAACAAATGCGGAAAATTTTGGTACAGATAACGAATCCTGGCTAACAGCAGCAAGCATTGTTGTGGTGTCAGGAATTTTATATTTCATTTACTCAAAAACCAGCACTAAACACCTCATCACGGATATAAATCCTGATTAGTATCAATATCCGACCTAAAAAATCAGGTTTTCTACATACTATATATTCCCATGCGATTGATGAGCAATAACATTTCAGTGATTTAACCGTTAACCGGGAAGCAAAAAGCAATTTTCCACATTGAAACGCAAAACAAGAAGGCCGAGCCTGCGCGATTTAATCTTTTATGACCGCAACAAAGATTACGGTGCATATGAGATTGGCAAAAACTCGGTGCGCCGCATCCGGATTAGCTTTTTACTGGCAAGTAGCATCTTTATTTTACTTATCCTGATTATTGGTGGAGTTATCAGGATTCCCTGGCTGAACCATTCCGAAAGTGTTCAAACCTACAACCTTGTTAATGTAAAATACGATCCTTCGCTGATAACTGAATTGAGTAAACCATTTAAAGTTGATCAGAAAAAGGAAACTATGAAGAGTTTTACCACGCCAAAAATTGTTGACATGGAACAGGACTTTTTGATTGACAAAGCACGAAAGCCTGCGGCAGACGAACTTAAGCCAGACGAGGAAAGTAAGGAGAGGCTGAGCGACAGTATGCAAAAGCCTGCAGCGAATGAGATAAAACCGGAGCTGGCAAAAGCGAGAACTGATACCGTTGTTTTTATTGAGCAGGTACCTCAATTTCCGGGCGGATCCGAAGCACTTAAAACCTTTATCCGTAACAACCTGAAATACCCTGTGGATGCAATAAACCGTAAAGTACAAGGTACGGTAATCATAAGTTTTGTGGTTGAAAAAGATGGCAGTGTTAAGCGTATCATCATAACCAAAAACGTTGATCCTGTTCTCGACTTTGAAGCTGTTCGAATTATCGCATCCATGCCTCAATGGCAACCTGGCCGATCAAAAGGGAAACCTATAGCAACAATGATTGTGCTGCCTATAATTTTTACACTTCGGCTCTGATTGGAAGTTAAGAGTTGATGCTGCTTGTAACTACTCAGCCTTAAATAATCAATTTTTTTTGCCACAGATTCCGCTAATTTTCACAGATATGGAACTGTTTTCAGTAGTTTCAATAAAAAAAGTCCTAAGTATTTTAATTGATCTGCGTAATCTGCGTAAACGCTTGCAGGCATTCATCACCTGTTTTAGTAACGGGAGCTAAGTAGTTACCCATTCTTTTAACCCAAGATCGATTCTGGTTTTTTCTCCTGTGTTGATCTTATCCCATAAAACCAAGGCAGTTCCCAGTGCTGTGGCATTATCAACCAACGATGTATATACATTTTTGGATGGGAATCGCAGAGTGAGGTAACGCACAAAAATTTCGTTTTTTGCAAAACCACCGGCTATATATATGTTTTTCCCTTCATCAGTTTTGGGGATGATTAATGCAAGTGCTTCAATGCAAAGTTCGGTAAGGTCGAACATAAACTGGTGATATGCATCTTCGAAATTCCCGAATACTGACAAATCTGCGATACTGTCAATGTAATCGGACGGCACACCCGCTTTGAAGAAATGTTTTTGCGGAGTAACAAGCTGTCTTTTAATCAAGTTGAGTTCAGGCAAAACCTCTTTATACCTGTCACTGTCTGTTTCGAAATAATCAGCAATGCGTTTTACGTTCACATCATGAATATGTCCCATGAAAAGACGCGAAGCCTTTACAGGATTCCTGCTTACACTCATATAGCACAGGCAGTCCTTGCGTAATTGTTCGGAAGTAAGTGGTTCACTATTAAATGGATTCATGCTGATGCACCAGGTTCCCGTGGAAATCAGTATAAACTTTTCGGGACTGCCTAACACGTAAGGAGCCAACGATGCCGAGCTATCGTGAATCCCAATTCCTATTTTAACGCTTTTCCCTTTGATGACAATTTCTTCAAAATGATCATTGCCAATTGGTTGTGGTACCGGAATCCCTTCGTCAGCAAGCCAGGGATGATATTGCATGGTATCGAAATCCCACATCGCTGTATGGCAGCCTATAGATGTATATTCACTAAAAACCTTCCCGATAAGGATGTATGAAAGATATTGCGGAAAGTGTAATACGGTAGCAACGTTAGCAAATACTTCGGGTTTTATTTTTTTTAGCCATAAAGCCTGTAAGCCCGAATTGAGCATGCCCATTGCAGGAGAAGCAGTTTTACGGCTAAACTCCTCAATGCCTCCCCATTTTTCATACAAAGGCTCAACCACACCTTCGGGCATGGCTTTCAGATAATTGTAAACAGGAGTTAATCTTTTTCCATCTTTACCGATGTACATCAGGGTTGCACCATAGGTGGAAAAGTTTACTCCGAGTAAGTTATAGGAATCATCTGTAGCCAAAGTTTCAACAGTGGTTTTAATCCAGTTTTCGATCAGATCAATATCATCGCATTCAATTCCGTACTCGTCGGTGATGGTCGGAAAACGCTCTTCATGTTCAAATACAACCTGCAGGTTTTGGTCAAAAAGTATAACTTTTTTATTGGTTTTGCCTATGTCGAAGACTGCTATTACATTTTTCATGCTTATTCAAATTAAAATAAATGGAAGTAAACCGGCAATTTACTGTCGGCTCTCACTCCCAATGAATACTTTTTGACTAAAAGGTTATCGTTTGCTTAGAAATTCTGTTTCATATTTCTGAATCTCAGTAATATAATCCTGTCCGACAGGAGCATTATTTACCAGGCAATAATAATCCCAAACCGCACTAAATGGTTTTAACTTCATTATCTCGAGCATGGCAAGCCGTTCGAAGTTCTTACCGGCATTTTCCATCTCCAACAACTTAGCTGTAGGCTCGAGCATGGCGATAAGGAAAGCCTGTTGTGCGGCACGTGTTCCTATTACATATGCCCCAATGCGGTTAATGGAAGCATCGAAAAAATCGAGTCCTATGTTAACACGGCTGAGTAAGTTGTTGCGGATAATTTCAGAGGCAATCAGTTGTAATTCTCCATCCAGGATTACTACATGGTCGGAATCCCAGCGAATGGGGCGGCTTACGTGAAGCAAAATTTCATCCAGAAACTGCAGGCAGGACGAAATTTTATCGCCGATTTGTTCAGTAGGATGGAAGTGGCCTGTATCGAGGCAGATAAGCTTATTATTTTTAATGGCGTAACCCAGGTAAAAATCATGCGAACCAACCGTCATTGACTCGGCTCCAATTCCGAACAGCTTGCTCTCGACAGCATCTTTCATATGCTCTTTCGGGAACGAAGTTTCAAACGCTTCGTCCAGCGATTTTTTCAACAAGGTACGATAACCGTTGCGGTCGATGGGTATATCTTTAGAACCATCAGGAATCCAGGTGTTGTGTACACAAGGTGTGCCTAATTGTTTCCCCATTTCGGCTGAAATTATACGGCATCTTTTCACATGCTCGACCCAGAATTTCCTGTATTCTTCGTTTTTGCTCGACAAGGTAAAGCCATCGTCAGCCTTTGAGTGCGAGAAACAGGTGGCGTTAAAGTCGAGGCCGATTCCACGCTCTTTGGCCCAGTCAATCCAGCCCTGGAAATGCTTTACTTCAATCTGATCGCGATCAACTAATTCCCCTCCAAATTCACCATAAATGGCATGAAGGCTCAACCGCTGTTTGCCTGGCAACAGGGATACTACTTTTTCCAGATCCTGGCGCATTTCGGCAATAGTTGTGGCTTTGCCGGGGTAATTTCCGGTAACCTGTATTCCGCCTCCGCCCAACACAGCATTAGGTTTTTCGAAACCGCCAACATCATCAGTCTGCCAGCATTGAAGCGAAATCACTACTTCGTTCATTTTTTTTATAACCTCATCGGTGTTTACACCAAGTTCAGCATATTCTTCCTTAGCCAACTGATAGGCTTTTTCAATTCTCTCTTTATTCATTTTGATACGATTTATTTGAAATTTCTGTATTTGAATAAGCTAATTTTTATTTACTTCTAGCATAATTCGTTAGGAACATTTTGATAGTTTTCTTTCCTGTTCTGAACTTTAATTAAAATTTTAAGTTTAGAATGTTTCCTTTTTAATTATCCAAGATTCACAACGAATGTCGAAGCAATCAGTACAATAATGCCAATAAGCAAAACAATCATGGTAGTTTTACTTGCGCCTTTCCATTCGTTCAGGAAAATACCCCAGATATTGCTGAAGGAGATATTCAACGCCATCAGAATACTCCAGGCAAAGGGAGCAATACTCCCTGTCAGTAAGCTTTTCCCCATACCGTAAAAGTGAAATTGCAAAAACCACAGCAAACCGGCCAGGAAGGTGAAAAAGATGTTGCTGAATAAAACACTCGCAGAAACGGATGTATAATCCTTGATAGTTTTATTCTTGATATTCAGGTAGAAACAATAAATGAAATTTGTAACAAACCCGCCTAATAAAATAAAGATCAAGGTAGGATTGCTTTGATATAAAGGGTTTGTGCCATAATGTAGTGCAGTCTGATCGATGGGTTTCCCAACCTCAAAACCATAGCTGAATGCGGCACTCATCACACCTGCCAGAACTGCAATCAGCAATCCTTTTTTAAGGGCGAACTCTTTAACAGCCGCCTTGCGTTCTTCCACACTCATGCCTTTTGACTTCAAAGCACCTGCATAGCCAATTATAGCAATGCCGGCAATACAGACCGAAACCCCGGCAATGATTACCCACGAAAGCGATCCACCCTGGCTAACCAATGGAGGAATTAATGTTCCGAAAGCTGCACAGAATCCGAGGGCAATACTTTGGCCCATTGCTACTCCCAGGTAACGGATACTTAACCCGAAAGTTAAGCCTCCGACTCCCCACAACATCCCAAAGAAAATAGCAAGCCATTTGGCTGAGGAAGGAGCCTCTGAAATTATTGACATTAATGTTCCGTGAGGGACTGTGAGAAAGGCGAACAACCATGGCAATATCAGCCAGGCAGCCACGCCCTGACTAATCCAATATGATTCCCATGCCCATTCCTTAACTTTTTTAAAAGGAACGTAAAAGCTGGCTGCGCCAATGCTACCCAAAGCAATCAGGCCAATTGCATTTAATGAACTCATATACAAAAGGTTTATTTAGATTGGTTAGTTAAAATAATTGCTGAATTCAAGTTACAAATACAACTTTTTGATTAGTAAATTCCGATTTAAATCAAAATTATTGTAACCGCAAATTTAAACGCACCTTAAGAATTCGTCAATAAAGAAAATGATCATTTAATGACACATTCTGACACAAGATTTACATTCACCTAATTTTCAGGAGAATCCTGGAAATGAATTTTTCGGTTAAGTTGGTCCGGAATACTTCTAAAATAGTGTAAAAAGGAACTGTAATTTGATTCAAGTCTGCCTTGATATTTGAGAGTTTTTGTTTTTTCTGACTGCTACTATTTTAAATTTTAATAATTTTGCACCGGTTTACACATCAAATCTTTTTCCTATGATATACATGGCCGACACGGCAAACCTGGAAGAACTCCGGGAGCTATACACTTTTTTCCCTTTGGAAGGCATTACTACGAATCCAACTATTCTGAGTCACTCAGGACACAAACTTACTGAAGCCATTCATGGTATTCAGGAATTGGTAGGTACCGGAATGGTACATGTGCAGATGATTTCACAGGAATCGGATGATATGGTCCGGGAAGCTAAAAAATACCGCAGCTTTTTTGATTTCGGCGATAATTTCTATGCCAAAATCCCTGTTACAGCAAATGGCTATCGCGCCATGCGAATCCTGAAAGATGCAGGAATTAATGTTACCGCAACAGCAATTTTTACGCAGCAGCAGGCATTGGTTGCCATGAAGGCTGGTGCTGATTTTGTGGCTCCATACGTCAGTCGCCTTGATAACATCTCCTCGCACGGCATTGAAGTTGTGAGCGACATTGTGGAGAATATTACTCATTATGGTTTGAAAGGTAAGGTTTTGGCTGCAAGTTTTAAAACGGTTGACCAGATTTACCGGGTTAGCATGGTAGGGGCACATTCCGCAACTATTAATTCCGAATTATTGCACCAACTCATCAAACACCCCATGACGGATATAGGCGTGAAACAGTTTGAAGTGGATGCCGAAGGATTATATGATATTGAGTTTTAGAACAGTTGAGATTGTTTAAATTTTCAAAATCAGGTTCTTAACAATTAGTGATGAAATGTGAGGTAGAAAGACCGAAGCCGGAAGTTGGAAGACCAAAGGCGGAAGACCGAAGTTGGAACTCAGAATGTACCATAAAGTACCTGTCCTTCGGTATTGCAAAATATCTGCGAATACACAAAATAGTCGTTGCGGTTGGTCTCCAGCTTACGGTTCAGCATCAATATAGGATGCCCGGGCTTTACATTAAAATGCTGTTGAAGTCTTTCGTTGGCAGTAATGGCAAGGATTTTTTGTTCTCCTCCTATA
>JBBSDG010000140.1:0-10111 GCA_038249635.1 Bacteroidales bacterium
ACCATTGAAGTAGTTCGTGAAAAAGATTCGATTGGACGAAGTTTCTATTTCCGGATTAATGGAGTGCCATTATTTATCAAGGGAAGCAATTACGTTCCTCAGGATGCCCTCTCAACAAGAGTCACCGATAAGCAATATGAAAACCTCATTGAAAATGCAGTTGATGCTAACCTGAATTTGCTCCGCGTATGGGGTGGCGCAATTTACGAGAATGACGAGTTTTACAATCAATGCGATGCAAATGGCATTTTGGTGTGGCAGGATTTTATGTATGCCTGCTCTATGTATCCCGGCGATCCGGACTTTCTCGAAAACATAAAACAGGAAACCATCGAAAATGTGAAAAGGATTCGCAACCATGCTTCACTGGCTATTTGGTGCGGAAACAACGAGCTTATTTCGGGCTGGCACGATTGGGGCTGGTCGCGAGACCCTAAAAATAATATTACCAAGACCGATTCGGCTAAAATATTTCAGGATTATTTAAAAATTTTTAATGAAATAATTCCAGGAGTCATCCAGAATTACAATCCTCAAACCTTTTACTGGCCATCTTCGCCGGGTTCCGAACCGGGAGTACCTTCCTCACTCGAATCGGGCGATCTGCATTACTACTTTGTCTGGTATGGCGGGTTTTCCATACAATATTACAAAAAAGTAATCCCTCGCTTTATGAGCGAGTATGGGGTGCAGTCGCTACCCAGCTATTACACCTTGCAGAAATATTTATTACCTGAAGATGAAAACCTTTTTTCGCCTGTAATGATGCACCGCCAGAAAAGTGTAATGCCATGGATTACGCCCGATATGGAAGGCAACAAAATGCTTATGCGATACATTCGCGAAGATTACAACGAACCAAAAGATTTCAGGAGTTTGGTTTACCTGAGCCAGCTTTTCCAGGCCAATGCCATTAAAATAGCCAGTGAAGCCCACCGTATTAACAAACCCCGCTGCATGGGCAGTATGTACTGGCAGTTTGGCGATGCATGGCCCAACATTGGCTGGTCGGTGATTGATTATTTGGGCAAGAAAAAAGCGGCATATTATTCTGCTAAAAAAGCGTTCGGAAATGTGCTGGTAATTCCGGCTTTGAGCGATACCACCATTACCCCGGCAACTGTTTTAAATGTGTATATCAATTCCGACAGTACCAGGTCGTTTAATGGTAAGCTGGCATTGAAACTCACCGACTTTACAGGGAAAATACTATTTAGCAAAGAAGTGCCGGTTAAAGTGGAATCCCTCTCAAACAAGGTTTTCTTTTCAAAAAATGTAAATGAATTATTGAAAGGTTTTGATAAGAATGAAGTAGTATTTATAACAAGCTTAGAGCGCGATGGAAAGATAGTTTCGCAGAACAAGCTGTATTTCAATCATGATAAATTTTTAATGCTTCAGAAACCCGATATAAAAACTAAAATTATTCAGGTTGAGGGTGGATTTGAAATTGAACTTACTACCAACACATTGGCTAAAAGTGTGTATTTATCACTGCCCAATGGTGACGATAATTTTTCAGATAATTTTTTCGATTTAATGCCCGACAAACCGGTGAGAATAACATTGAAATCCAATATTTCCTTACAGGAATTGAATGTAAATGTAGCAATACATTCGCTATTCGATAGTTTCCAATAAATTTTCATGTTGTAGATGTTAGCTCTATGAAGAACGTATTGATATTGTTTATAGTTGGCATGATTTTTTTTGGTTCGTGTAAGCGAAAAATATCAGAAAATGAGAAATACAGGCCACTCATTCATTTCACGCCTCCATCAGGCTGGATGAACGATCCAAATGGACTTGTTTATCTCGATGGCGAATACCATTTGTTTTACCAATACAATCCCGATACCATTGTTTGGGGACCCATGCACTGGGGGCATGCTGTAAGTGCCGATTTAATTCACTGGCAGCATTTGCCCATAGCTCTTTTCCCTGATAGCCTGGGAACTATTTTTTCGGGTTCATGTGTTTATGACGAAAACAATACTTCAGGGCTGGGTACTAAAGAGTATCCTCCATTGGTTGCTATTTTTACGCATGACGGAGGTTTAATCAACCGCCCCGAGCGCGAAGGCCTTCAGGAACAAAGCCTTGCATTTAGCACCGACAAGGGCCGGACCTGGAAGAAATACGTTGGCAATCCTGTTTTACACAGTATGAACAAAAATTTTCGCGACCCAAAGGTAATATGGCATACCCAAATCCAAAAATGGGTAATGACGTTAGCGGCAGGGAAAAAAATTATGTTTTTCAATTCACCTGATCTCAAAATATGGAAATCTGGCGGAACATTTACTTTATCAGATACCACTTTGGGAACATACGAATGCCCCGATTTATTCCCTATAGCTGTTCAGGGTAAACCAAAAGATACAAAATGGGTGTTGCTCACCAGTTATACCTCGGGAACGCCCAATGGTAGCTGTGGCACTTCGTATCTTGTGGGCGATTTTGATGGCAATACATTTACATGTAACGACACCAGGCCCGGTTGGTTCGACTACGGAGCCGACAATTATGCCGGGGGAACATTCAGCAATATACCATCAACCGATGGCCGCTGTATCATGATAGGTTGGATGAGTAACTGGGCTTATGCCGATAAAATACCAGCAACAACATGGCGCGGAACTATGACACTGCCCCGTGAACTAAGTTTAACATTTAAAGACGGTAAGTATCAGATCAATTCTTTCCCTGTAAAGGAACTTAAAGCTTTTTTTACCGATTCGGTCAGTTATTCATTAGATGGTTTAAACCAGTCTGTGCGGTTGCCCGAAAATGGTTGCTGCGCCATCGATATTAATATTGATTCAGCCTTTGACAGCCTTAAAATTGCGCTATCGAACAATAATAATGAGATGGTATGTCTTACTCTGAAAAGTCAAAAACTAATTATCAATCGGGCAAAATCAGGCAAAACAAAAGTAACCGACTTTTTTAATAAAGAACAATCAATGCCATTGTCAATGACCTTTCCATTGAAATTGCATTTGGTTTACGATATAGCGACATTAGAGTTATTTGCCAACAATGGTGCGGTGTCGATGGCCGAAATGGTGTATCCGGGAACAGCTTATACCCGTTTGCAATTAAATAATTTGGGCAAAAAAAAATTATTTGGGACCATTACAATAAATAAAATTAGATTGAAATGAAGAATTTACTGACAATTTTTATAGCGTGTTTTATAGTTAGTTGCAAAGCCCAGGCACCTATTGATGAAGTTAATATGCGAATGGGGAACGATATAGCAGGGAATACAGTAATAGGTCCGCGGTTACCTTTTGGGTCAAGTCATCCTTCGCCCGACACAAAAAATGGTGGAGGCGATGGTTATTCTTTTGGACAGCCTGTTTATGGGTTCAGCCAGATGCACCTTTCGGGTGGTGGAGGGAACAGCCATTATGGCTTGTTTTTAATTTCTCCGCAAATAGGAGTAGCCGTAGTTCGTGATAAACATCTTTCGTTAGTTTCAAACGAAGTGCCCACCCCCTATAAATATTCAGCTTTTCTCGAAAAATATAAAATTCAATCTGCTGTGGTGCCTACCATGCACGGGGCACAATATACTTTTGAATTTCCCCAAACCGATAGTGCTTCAATAGTGCTGGATTGCGGATTTTCAATACCACAGTCTGTAATGCGCGATCAATCATTTGGTGCTGATAGCGGGAGTCTTACTTTCGATTCAGATTCAACAATTGTTGGAAGTGGTATTTATTCGGGAGGTTGGTTGTTTGCACCCTATAAAGTATATTTTGCCATGTCAATTAGCAAAAAGCCAAGCTATAAAGGCGTTTTTGCAGATTCAGTAAAATTTGCCGGGCAAACAGCAGTAAAAACACAAAAACCACGTAGCTCTTTTGGTGCCTGGCTTGGCTTTCGTGCGAAAAAAAATGAAGCGGTAATTGTTTCAATTGCCGTTTCGCTAAAGAGTATTGAAAATGCTAAAAAATATTTAGCCGATGAATTAACCGGAAAAACTTCAGTTGAGCTTGAGAAAACAGCCATGCAAGCCTGGGAAAAGCAACTTTCGAAGATTAAAATTAAAGGTGGTTCTGCCGAAAACAGGTCGGTTTTTTACAGCTGTTTGATGCGTACCATGATCACACCGGCAAACCGTACCGGCGATTCGCCATTATGGAACGATAATACTCCTTACTGGGACGATCAGTATTGTGTTTGGGACACGTGGCGCACCTCATTTCCTTTGATGCTTCTATTAAACCCCGATGATTATAAAACCAACATCGCATCGTTTATTAAGCGCCAGGAAGTTAATCACCGCGTTGATGATGCCTTTGCTGCAGGAATTGAGTCAATGACTGTTGATGTGAATTTCAGGCAAGGTGGCGACGATGTTACAAACATTATTGTTGATGGTTATGTAAAAGGAGTTGAAGGCATAAATTGGAACAAGGCTTATGAAATTGTCAAAAGCCAGGCTGACTCCATGCGCTGGCCAAGTTACCGTGATAAAGGCATTATTTATTTCGGACAGTTCAGAAATCCTGCTTCTACACAAATGGAATTTTGCTACAACGATTACCTTGCATCGGTTATGGCCAAAGGCTTAGGCAACAAAGCCGATGCTGAAAAATATGCACAACGTGCCGGTAATTGGGAAAAACTATGGAATCCGGATATTGAAGATGAAGGTTTTAAAGGCTTTATTCAAAATCAGGATGCACAAGGCAATTGGGTGTTTTATCCTCCTAAAACCAAAGACCTCAACGGCCCGCATTTTTATGAAGGTTCGTCATGGGTTTACTCCTACTTTGTGCCCCACAATCATAGACGGCTTATTGAGCTTTGCGGAGGTCCCGATAAATATGTGCAACGGCTGGAGCACGCATTTAAAAACAACCTGATTGATTATAGCAACGAACCTTCGTTTTTAACCATCCGCACATTTATTGATGCCGGCAGACCCGACCTTTGTTCGTTTTGGGTACACCATAATCTGAAAAATTATTCATTAAAAACGTATCCGGGCGATGAGGATTCCGGCGCGATGAGTTCATGGTATGTTTTTTCGGCTTTGGGCTTTTTCCCAAATGCCGGAACCGACCTGTATTATTTAAATGCGCCTTTATTCCCTTTTGCTGAGGTAAACCTGCCTGATGGTAAAAAATTAGTAATTAAAGCCGAAAATGCAGGTGGTGAAAACGTTTATATCAAGAGTGCAAAACTAAATGGAGTGCCATTAAACAAAGCCATAATCAACCATAGTCAACTAATAAAAGGAGGCGAACTTGAGTTTGTTTTATCAACAATACCAACAAATTGGGGGAAATAATACTGGAGCAGTTCTCTTGCTTTGTCTCTCCGTAATCCATTTTACAGCAAGAGCCTTCAAAAAATTTGAGAAAAGGTAAAGTAATTATGCACAAAAATCTTAAAAAATCGCCAATGGAGAATCGAATAAATATATTAAAACACAGGATGTTTTCTTTTTCCTATTTTAAAAAAATCCTTTCTTCATCAACTGTAATAATTTGTTTTTTAGGAATAAATATTTATGCCCAGGATACGTCAAAAGCTTCATTTTTAAATGAAGCTAAACAGCTTAACCCGCAATTAAGCCATCAAACATCTTATCCAATTCGTTCAATTTCAATTAAAAAGGATTTGAAAACGTGGTTGGGATGGAAAGCAGCAACCTTATCAACATTAAACCAACAAAGTATTCTAAAACTAACCAAAGGCGATACGTTAATACTCGACTTTGGCCGGAATATGGTTGGGTATATTCAAGGTGAAACTCAAACAACGGCTAAAATAAAAATAGAATCAGCTGAAGTTTTGGCCGAACTTGGAGATAATTGGAAGCAATTTCCTGCAATTTTTGAAAATGGCTATAAACCAGAGAAAACCTGGTCGCCATATGTATTAGATATTTCAAAAAACTGGCGCTTAAATGAAAGACTTACTTTTCGATATATCAGGATTTGTGCCCTTGAAGCTTCCAGTGATATACTATTATCAAATTTAAAATGCGATGAAGTTTCGGCCATACCATTTGCCAAAATAACCCCGTTGGAAGGATTTAGTGCAAAGATGAAACATATCGATTTGATATCGCAATATACTCTTCGAAATTGCTTACAGGAAGTGTTCGAAGATGGCCCCAAACGCGACAGACGACTTTGGCTTGGCGATTTGAGACTTGAAGCATTAACCGATGGGGTACTCTTTAAATCGGATTCTCTAGTTAAACGCTGTCTTTTGCTGTTTGCAGGTAGCCAAAGGGACGATGGTTTTATTCCGGCTTGTGTGTACACCACCAATGGCAATAATCCTGAAATTGGTGACGAGATGATACCCGATTATGCGATGTTATTTGGCTCGGTATTATTAGATTATTCTTTAAATTCAAATGACTGGCAATTGGCACGAAAACTATACCCAATTGCCTGCCAACAAGTAGATTCTGTTGTAAGCAAATGGCTTAATTCAAAAAATTATTTGGACATACCTGACAAGGTTTGGATTTTTGTTGATTGGAGTAAAAATTTGGATAGACAAACATCAGAACAGGCTATTGCAATTTATGCAACAAAATCGCTTTTGAAGTTAGCGGTTAAATTAGGTATCGAAAAAGATGTAATAAAATGGGAAAAACTAAGTAAAAAACTTCAGGAAGCTGCATTAAAAAACCTATATGATAAAAACAGAGGACTCTTTATTTCCGGTCATCAACAACAGGTATCCTGGGCTTCTCAAATTTGGATGATACTTGCCGGAGTAGTTGATAAACCTACGGGAGCAAGAATTTTAACCCAGCTAAAAACCGATACCAATGCAATACAACCTGGAACTCCTTACCTGGTGCATCATTTAGTTCAGGCTTATCTTCTTTGCGATATGGATGACGAAGCTTATAAGCTTATTGAAACATATTGGGGCGGAATGATAGATAAAGGTGCCGATACTTTTTGGGAAGTTTACGACCCTGAAAATGCTTACAAATCACCCTATAACAGTCATTTGTTTAACAGCTATTGTCATGCATGGAGTTGCACTCCTGCCTGGTTTCTCCGCAATCCGCTTTACAGCAAGCGACTTCAAAAAATTGAGATAAAAATTTTTAATAATTAATTTGACAAAACAAGTAATGAAAAAACAAAGCTATTTAAAAACCATGGTATGCAGCTTTCTGCTGCTATTTTGCAGTTATTCCATTTACGGTAAAGATGTAAATAAAGAGCTCATACGAATTGAGACCAACAATACTACTTTGCTTTATATAGTAGAAAATGGAAATGTAAATAATTATTATTTTGGAGCAAAATTAAAAAATCCCGAAGACTATTTAAACTACACGGGGAATCCACAAGGAGCTTTATTTCCTGCATTTGCGGGCAAATCGGCCATAGAAGCACCTGTAAGTGTAATACATTCAAACGGAGTACTTTCTACCGAATTTATTTGCGCTGGCCATTCTTCTAAAGCAATTGATAGTAATGTTAGTATTACTACTATTGTATTAAAAGACAAAGTGTTTGATTTTTATGCTACCCTTTTCTTTAAAGCCTTTAAAAATGAAGATATTATTGAAACATGGGTTGACTACAAAAATGATGAAAGTGGATTAGTAACATTGAAAAACTTTGCATCGGCCTACATTCCTGTTAAATCCGACAAGTATTTTTTGACCAAATTTCATGGAAGCTGGTTTGGCGAAATGAAAATGGAAGAAGAGCAGTTAACCCATGGCATCTCTACAATACAATCAATACAAGGTGTTCGAACAAGTCATAATTTTAACCCTTCATTTATTGTCTCGCTCAATCAACCTGCTTCCGAAGACTGTGGCGAAGTTATAGGTGGCTCGTTGGCATGGTCGGGTTCCTGGAAAATGACGTTTGAAAACGATATTGAAAGCCGCTTAAATATTGTTGCCGGCATTAATAATTATGCCTCGGAGTGGCCATTAAAAAATGGCGAAGAGTTTCAAGGATGCCATTTTATTTTTACCTATTCCAATGCAGGAACAGGACAAATGACAAGGAATTTTCATAGTTGGGCCCGAAAATACGCCATTCAGGATGGCAATGAATTACGTCCGGTGGTGCTCAATAGCTGGGAAGGCAATTTTTTTGATTTCGATGAATCGAAAATTATTAAAATGATTAAAGATGGTGCCAAAATGGGCATTGAAATGTTTGTGCTTGACGATGGTTGGTTTGGTGGCAAC
Source organism: Bacteroidales bacterium (assembly GCA_038249635.1). Classification (GTDB taxonomy): domain Bacteria; phylum Bacteroidota; class Bacteroidia; order Bacteroidales; family UBA4417; genus UBA4417. The sequence continues at coordinate 8,213 of JBBSDG010000140.1, forward strand.
AAATATCAGCGTGATAATGATGGAATGGCCCTGGGCGATTGGGATGTGAACAAGAAAAGATTCCCAAATGGCTTGGGTAAAGTTATTGAAGAAGCTAAAAAGAACAAAATAAAATTTGGTATTTGGGTTGAACCCGAAATGGTAAACCGCCAAAGCGAAGTGTATGAGGCTCATCCCGACTGGGTATTAAAAGAGCCTGGACGTGAACAATATACCGAACGCAACAATTACGTGCTTGATTTAACAAATCCAGAAGTAGTCAATTTTGTTTTTGAATCGGTAAGTAAGGTCATCAGGCAAAATCCTTATATTTCATATATAAAAATGGATTGTAACAGTCCTATTTATAATCCGTACGCCCCGTATCTAGATAAAAATTCACAGCAGCAATTATGGTACCTGTACACGAAAAACCTATACAGTGTTCTCGATGGTTTGGTAAAAACCTTTCCCGACATAACTTTTCAAGTTTGTTCCAGCGGCGGTGGTATGGTCGATTATGGTTCACTACCTTACTTTCATGAATTTTGGGCAAGCGATAATACCGATGCCCTGCAACGGGTGTTTATCCAAAATGGGACTTCCTATTTTTATCCTTCCATAGCAATGGGAGCACATGTTGCTAAGGTACCCAATGGCATAACCCAAAGAATAACACCTCTTAAATACCGTTTTGATGTTGCCATGAGCGGGCGATTTGGCATTGAATTGTTACCTGCTGATTTAACTCCTGATGAATTGACTTTTGCCAAAGCCGCTGTACAAACCTATAAAGATATCAGGCCAATTGTACAACTGGGTAACTTGTACAGGCTCTTATCACCATATCAAGGTTGTCTGGCTTCGCTTATGTATGTTAACGATGCAAAAAGCAAAGCGGTGGCATTTGTATACCAAACACAACGAATGTTTGGTGATTTTTATCCTAATATCAAACCGAAGGGGCTTGATCCATTGAAAAAGTATAAAGTAACCGAAATTAATGTGCTTCCCGAACAAGCTAAAAAGTTTACAACTGAAGAATCGGTATTTGGAGGTGATTTTTTAATGAAAAATGGCTTGCCTTGTGTTTATTGGGGCAAACAAGGGCCACTTTCAATAAACTTAATGGGCGAATTTGCCAGTGCTGTATTTTTGATAGAAGAAATGCCCTGACTTACTAATGTTAAATAAATAGTTAAATAACAACACAATGAAGTATAAAGCATTCATAATAGCTGGTTCGATATTTATATATTTAACCAGCTTTGTAAGCGCCCAATCAAACCTTACCGTAGGCTCAAAATACCTGCTCGTAAATGGCAAACCCAACTTTATAAACGGCGCCAACTACTCGCCTTCAACCGGATGGTTTCAGATACTCGACAACTGGAATCCTGCGGCAATTGAAAAAGATATGGATTCGCTACAGAGTATTGGGGTTAGCTTTATCCGTTTTATGCCACTTTGGTATTTAACCCAACCAGAAATTGGCAAGTTCGACCAGCAAAAAATTGACCGCCTGAACGAACTCATTACCATTGCCGGGAAACGGGGAATTATGGTGCAACCCGGTTTAATTACAGGCTGGCTTTGCGGAGGCATTTTTACGCCTAAATGGATTGACAAAGAAATGTTTACCAACCCAAGCCAAATTGATGCGACCGCTTTAATGGTTACTAATATAGCGAAGTCTTTGAGCAAAAATCCTTATGTACATAGCTACGACTTTGGTAATGAGATAAATGCGCTTAAAGCAGTTGCCGGCTATACCGGCACACCCGAACAAACAAAAACCTGGATGGCTGCCATGTATAAGGCTTTTAAAGAAGGCGATCCAAACCGATTGGTTACTAATGGAATAGGCACAGGTTATGATGCAAGTTTCCCCATCGAAAACATTGCACCGGCCTGCGATTA
>JBBSDG010000141.1:0-10081 GCA_038249635.1 Bacteroidales bacterium
GGTTTTTATTTTCGAATTTATGATGAACCAGTTGGGGATGTAGATTTTGAAAATCTGAACGGTGTTGGAATGTTGTAGTTTCAGGGTTTCAGGAATACCGGGTCCTGAGCGAAGCCGAAGGGCAGGGTTTCAGGAATACCGGGCCCTGAGCGAAGCCGAAGGGCAGGGTTTCAGGAATACCGGGCCCTGAGCGAAGCCGAAGGGCAGGGTTTCAGGAATACCGGACCCTGAGCGAAGCCGAAGGGCAGGGTTCCAGGAATACCGCGCCCTGAGCGAAGCCGAAGGGCAGGGTTTCAGAGTTATAGGATTCTACTATTCCAACAGACTCACTACTCAATACTCCAAACTAGTACAACTTCGCCCTCTGCTCCTTCAGTTTATCATCGCTGATATAATCATCATAGTCCATCATCTTATCAATTGAGCCTTTAGGTCCGATTTCAATAATGCGGTTACAAATGGTTTGTATAAACTCATGGTCATGCGACGACATCAGGATATTCCCTTTAAATTTGATCAGTGTATTGTTAAATGCCTGAATAGATTCAAGGTCAAGGTGGTTGGTAGGAGCATCAAGCATCATGACATTGGCATTTCGTGTCATCATACGCGAAATCATACAGCGCACTTTTTCGCCTCCTGAAAGCACATTTGTTTTCTTGAAAATTTCCTCGCCCGAAAACAGCATTTTCCCAAGGAATCCCCTGAGGTAGGCTTCGTGGGTATCATCCGAAAATTGTGCAAGCCAGTCGATCAGGCTCATATCCGACTGGAATAATTCTTCATATTCGAGCGGGAGATATGCTTTCAATATAGTTTGTCCCCATTCGAAAGTGCCGCTGTCGGGTTTATCGTGACCCTTTAGTATCTCGAACATGGCAGTCATGGCACGCGAATCCCTCGACAGAAAAACAATTTTATCGTCCTTCTGCATGGTAAAACTCAGGTTCTTGAACAGCAAATTGCCATTCAGGCTCTTGGTCAGTCCTTTAACTTCGAGTATATTGTTACCGGGTTCACGTTCGGGTGTAAAAATAATTCCCGGGTATTTACGTGTCGATGGTTTGATTTCTTCAATATTCAGCTTCTCAATCATTTTCTTACGACTGGTAGTCTGCTTCGATTTTGAAGCATTGGCGCTGAAACGGGCGATAAATTCCTGTAATTCCTTTTTCCTATCCTCAGCCTTTTTGTTTTGCGTAAGCTGCTGGCGTAGTGCCAACTGGCTCGATTCGTACCAGAAAGTATAGTTCCCCGGAAACTGCTGAACCCGGTTAAAATCGATATCTACAATATGTGTACAGATCGAATCCAGGAAGTGCCTGTCGTGCGATACAACCAGCACCGTATTATCAAAATTCGCAAGGTAACTTTCGAGCCAGTTTACGGTATCAAGGTCAAGGTCGTTGGTAGGCTCATCAAGCAGAAGATTATCCGGTTTCCCGAAAAGCGCCTGTGCCAGCAATACTTTCACTTTCTCTTTACCACTCAATTCACTCATGAGTGTGTCGTGAATATCTTCTTTTATCCCTAATCCACTCAGTAAATTGGCTGCATCACTTTCGGCATTCCAGCCATCCATTTCAGCGAACTTCTCTTCCAGTTCCGAAGCCCTGTGACCATCTTTTTCCGAGAAATCGGTTTTCGAGTACAAAGCATCTTTTTCAGTCATTACATCCCACAATTTCGTGTGGCCCATCATCACCGTGGTGAGCACCGTAAATTCGTTAAACTCGGAGTGATTCTGCCTCAAAACCGATAGGCGTTCGCCGGGGCCAAAAGATACATTTCCACGGGTACTTTGCAAATCGCCCGACAGCATTTTTATGAAAGTCGATTTCCCTGCACCATTAGCTCCGATAATACCGTAGCAGTTGCCAGGGTTAAACTTCATATTAACATCCTGGAATAATATCCGTTTCCCAAATTGAATAGCCAGGTCCGAAACTGTAATCATTTAATTTTGTGTTTATTATGTGTGATGAGATATACCCTGAAAAGGCTTGCAAAAGTAGTCATTTTTTGCTTACGGTTTACAGGGATTGGAGAATGCGTAAATTTTATCCATTTCACCGGAGACTTGGCATAAAGAGCCCCAATCCCTGAAACCTAAACCCCAATCCCTTTCTACAAATATCTCCTGTCTTTAACAAACGGCAGTTTCGCCATTTTCTCTACTTCAATACTCGGAAAACCGAATTCTTCCACAATTTTTCCTTTTATCAGATACACACCCCTGCCTTTGAAAGGGTATTGTTTAGACGATTGAGGAAAATGAACCGTATCGAAAAACTCGCCATCGGCATCGAAGAATGTGCCGAAATGCATGATCTCGTTCCGGATGGTTCGTACATATTTAATAGTAACCAGCGATCCCAGCATTCGTACCGTTTCACCTACATGCGAGGCAATATCATTTGCCCTGAACTCGCCCCGGAAAGAAGTTTGCAGCAGGTCGAAATAACTCATCGTTACCGGGAAACCCAGCAGCTCAATTTCATCAAAAGCATCGTCAGCAATGGAATGATCGAGAGCCGGCATATGAAACTGCCGGGCCGGTGTAGCAAATAATGATCCATCAGTAGGTGGCGGAGCAGATTTTCGCAGCAGCAGATGCACTTCCCACAGTAATTGTTGCTTACTTGTATCCGTAAACCGCAGGGCGTTCAGACGGATAAGCAATATGGCCTGTTCAAGCGTGATGGGAACACGGCTTACGAAATCAGCCAGGTTTTCGAAAGGGCCATTGCGGATACGCTCATCAATAATGGCATGTGCAATGTTGCTTTCGAGGTTGGCGATATACACAAACCCAAGCCAGATCGTACTACCGGAAATAGTTGTGGTATAATTACTCCTGTTGATGCAGGGCAACTCAATAGACGCGCCACATCTCCTGGCCTCGTTGATATACACCCATGCCTGGTAAAATCCGCCGAAGTTATTGAGTACGGCCGTCATAAACTCAAGCGGGTAATAGGATTTCAGGAAAAGACTCTGATAACTTTCAACCGCAAACGACGCCGAATGTGCTTTTGAGAAAGAATAACCCGCAAACGACTCAATCTGCCGCCACACTTCTTTGGTAATTTCTTCGGAATGTCCCTGTGCATAACAGCTTTCGAAATATTTATCCACAATTTTCTGAAACTCAACCCGTGAGCGGTATTTGCCGCTCATGGCACGGCGAAGTACATCGGCATCGGCCAGATCAAGACCGGCAAAATGGTGACAAATTTTAAGCACATCTTCCTGATAGACCATTACGCCGTAAGTTTCGCCAAGCTGCTCTTCCATTATAGGATGCAGGTATTTGAACTTATCCGGATTGTGAAATCGCCAGATATATTCCTTCATCATTCCCGAGCGGGCAACACCCGGACGTATAATGCTGCTTGCTGCAACAAGTGTAAGGTAATTATCGCACTTAAGCTTTTTCAGCAACCCACGCATGGCCGGGCTTTCGATATAAAAACATCCAATAGTTTCGGCCGATTTGAGTTGGTTTTTTATTTTCTCATCCTTTTTAAAATCACTGACACGATGAATGTCGATGTTAATATTCCGGTTTTGCTTGATGATCTCCACAGCTTCCTGAATATGCCCTATCCCACGCTGGCTCAGGATATCGAGTTTTTCAAATCTTAAATCTTCAGCTACATACATATCCCATTGTGTGGTAGGGAAAGCCTTGGGCGGCATATCAATAGCAGTATAAGCAGTAAGCGGCTCTTCCGAAATCAGCACCCCGCCGGCATGTATGCTTCGGATATTGGGGAAATCGGTCAGTCGTGTACTTAATTTTGTGATATGCCGGCAGATATCATTATCGTTGAGCGGATTCAGTGGTTCTTCTACCAGCAGGTCAATTTCCTCCTTGGGCAAACCATATACTTTACCAAGTTCGCGCAATGTCGATTTTCCTTTGAAAGTAGATGTCGCGCCAAGCAGGGCGGTATGCTTATGCCCGTAGCGTTTAAAAATATAATCAAACACCTCATCGCGGTCCTTCCATGAAAAGTCAATATCAAAATCCGGCGGACTGCTCCGCTTCGGGTTGAGGAAACGTTCGAAATACAGGTTCAGTTCAATGGGATCAACATCAGTAATACGCAGACAGTATGCCACAATGCTGTTGGCACCGCTGCCACGACCCACATGGTAAAATCCGCGGCTCATAGTGTAGCGGATAATATCCCAGGTGATAAGGAAATACGATGAAAATCCAAGTGTGTCGATAATTTCCAGTTCGTGCTTTATCCGCTTTTTCGCTTCTTTATTATTTTTACCATATCGGTAAACGAGTCCGTCCATGGCGAGTTTTTCGAGCAGCAACTTATCATCGTAAGCACTCACCGAGAACAGTTTTTTATTTTTAACAGTTGAAAAATCAAAAGCTATACTGCAATCATCCAGCATTTTAAAGGTATTTGAAACTATCTGAGGATAGTATTCAAATAACTTTTCGAGTTCAGCAGGTGGCCTAAAAAGTTCGTCGGGAGCGGCTACCTGCGAAGGTATAAGCATGCTCAGCAGCGTATTATTGTCGATGGCGCGAAGGTGGCGGTGCAGTTCGTAACCCTGTTCGCTGTCGAAAGTTAAGGGACACAATGCAAGGAGTTTATGTTGTTTATGACGATAATCAGACGAAACCAGGCGATTGATATCAGTGCTTCGGATTCCTATAAATTCATTGTCACGGAGTTGAGCCGGCGAGTTTCCCTCGAAAGGATAAATAACGACGCTTTGGTTTAATGCAGGTGCATATTCCGGCAACGGCAGGTGGTTGATATTGTGATGGCTCAGGAATTCGTTCAATTCCATAAAGCCTTCGTTATTGCGGGCTATACCTATATATAACAGCTCATTCCCATCGCGGAACTCAATGCCGGCAACAGGTTTCACGCCATTTTTAGTACAGGCTTTAACAAAATCAACTACGCCCATACTATTGTTGATATCGGTAATAGCAAGGGTTTCAATGCCATTCGCCACAGCCATTTCCACCAGCTTATCTACCGGAAGAGTGCCATAACGGAGGCTGAAATATGAGTGGCAGTTGAGATACATTTTTAATTTCGGATTTGCGATTTTGGATTTACGATTTGCGATTTTTGACTTGGAATTTGAGTTTCGGGTTTGAAGCGTTTCAGGGTTGAAGCGTTTGAAGAGTTTCGAGGTTTCAATTCTCAAATTCCATGCTTATATCTCTGATTCGATACGTGCCGTTGTGTGTTCGTGCCGTCGCGCAGTCGTCAAATTATTTCGGGTTTGAAGAGTTTCGGGTTTGAAGCGTTTCGAGGTTGAAGAGTTTCGGGTTTCGAGGTTTCAATTCTCAAATTCCATGCTTATATCTCTGATTCGATTCGTGCCGTCGTGTGTTCGTGCCGTCGCGCAGTCGTTAAATTATTTCGGGTTTGGAGGGTTTCGGGTTTGAAGAGTTTCGGGTTTGAAGAGTTTCGGGTTGCAAATTTCAGGTCTCAAATTCCAGGTATAGATTTCGATTCGTCCAGTCGTGCAGTCGTGCCTTCGTACAGTCGTTAAATTATTTCGGGTTTGAAGGGTTTCGGGTCTTGGAATTTGGTTCACTAAATCCGACATCCGCATTCCGACATCCGACATTTTTCTCCCATCTCCCCATCCCCCCATCTCCCACTCTCCCACCCTCCCCTTCTCCTTGTCCCCTTGTCCCCTTGTCAACTAACTCCATCTCACTCCTCCTCATCTTTCATCCCTACCCCCACAGCTCTAACCAGCTTATCCCGCCCGTAGCGCAGTCGCATACGGTCCATGGCCTGGTAAAGGTTGATGAGTTCGGGCGTTTGGTCGAAAAGGTCAATTTGCTGTACGCCGGTTACCAGGTGGCTGAGCCTTACGCCGACAAGCCGTATAAGCATGCGCCGCTGGTACAGTTTGCGGAACAATTCTTTGGCCAGGGGAATCAGCACATGATCGAACGAAGTGTAGCCGATGCGCTGCTGCACGGTATGTGTGTCGAAGTTGGCATAGCGTATCTTTAGCGTGATGCACGAGGTTAGTTTTTGTTTTTTGCGCAGCGTGAAGGCAATTTTCTCCACCATACGCACCAGCAGTTCGTTGATCATATGTATGTCAAAAGTGTCCTGATCAAAAGTGGTTTCGGTGCTTATGGATTTCCGTTCGGAATACGGAATAACAGGCGTGGTGTCGATGCCGTTGGCTTTTTTCCATATCACCAACCCATTTTGCCCCAGCACTTTTTCCATCATTTCGGGAGGCATATGGCCAAGCGTATCGATGGTGGCAATACCCATGGAGCGAAGCAGACGGTAGGTTTTTTCGCCTATGCCGGGAATTTTGCTTATCGAAAGCGGCCCCAGGAAAGAGATAACCTGTTCGACGGGAATTTCGAGTTCCCCATTAGGTTTGGCTACACCGGTAGCAATTTTACATACCGTTTTATTTACCGAAAGTCCCAGCGAAATGGGCAGGCCTGTTTCGCTGATAATGCGTTTCCTGAGTTCATGTGTCCATTTCACGCTGCCGAAAAAACGATCCATTCCGGTAATGTCGAGATAATGTTCGTCAATACTGGCTTTTTCGTACAGGGGCGCACTTTCGGCTATCACCGAGGTAACCATGTCGGAGTATTTGCTGTATTGATCCATGTCGCCGCGCACCACAACGGCATCGGGGCAAAGGATGCGTGCCATTTTCATGGGCATAGCCGAATGTACGCCATAGGTACGTGCCTCGTAGCTGCAACTTGCTACCACGCTGCGGTCTGAAAAACCACCTACGATCACCGGCTTCCCGATAAGCTGGCTGTTCGTAAGCCTCTCCACAGCTACAAAAAACGTGTCGAGATCCATATGCACAATGGTGCGGCCCGATCGGCGGAGTGCGTCAGGGAATGCCTGCGGTGAAATTATTTTTACTTCGTTGTGCATTGTTATTAAAAGTGTATTACTTTTGATTAATATTTAATCAAATTTGCGACTACAATATAATCATTAATTTTGAATTGTGATTATTTTGTTAAGAAAAAGGAAGAAATATTTCGGAGAAACTCACCCCGCCCCCCTTTCTTTACGAAGAGATGGAGGACTCTCCGATCAGAATTTAACTTTTAGTCAACCATTGCGATATTTATAAATGCGCTTAAATACTAATTTCCTCGTTCTCCCCCCTCTCTTTCCTTCAAAGAGAGGGGGCAGGGGGTGAGTTTTTTAAAATATAATATGGAACCAACCTTCGGTAAAAATATCAAATTGCTGCGCAAACGTCGCGGCCGCACACAGGACGACATCTCCGTTGCCCTCAATATGAAACGTTCCACGCTGAGTGGTTACGAAAATGGCGTTGCCGAACCGGGCATAGAAGCCTTGCTGGCATTGGCAAAATATTTCAAAATATCTGTCGATACCATGTTGTCTGTCGATCTGAGTACCCTTCGCGAAAGCGAATTATACCAGCTTGAACACGGATACGATATATTTATGAACGGAGGAAACCTGCGTGTACTCACAACCACCATCGACAACAAAAACAGGGAAAATATAGAGGTGATAAACCAGAAAGCCTCTGCTGGTTACCGTACCGGTTTCGCCGATCCTGAATATATAAAGGTATTGCCCACTTTCCAGCTGCCTTTTCTTTCGGCCGACCGCAAATACCGCACGTTCCAGATTTCGGGCGACTCCATGCTGCCTATCCCCGACAAGTCGTGGGTTACCGGTGAGTTTGTGCAGAACTGGGATCTGATCCGTGATCACCAGGCATATATTATTCTTACGCTGAACGATGGGATCATGTTCAAAGTAGCCGAAAACCGCCTGAAGACCGAAAGTCGGCTGATGCTCCATTCGCTTAACCCGCTTTACGAATCGTATTCAGTTGATCTTAAAGATCTTCGCGAAGTATGGCGGTTTGTACACTACATCAGCTCGGAGCTTCCGGAGCCAAACCTGCCCGTGAACCAGATGGCTGGTGCGTTAGCTGCACTGCAAAACGAGGTGGCTGGCATTAAAGCTAAAATGGTGACACAAGGGACATTGTTTGATGACAATGGCAATAGAGATTAATGATTTACGGATTTAAGATGGGGAGACAAGGAGAAGGGGAAAGGGACTGAGAGGCAAAGAGAGGGATGACCAAACTACTTCAATTTATTTGTAAATTTGAAAGTGATTATCAAACAGTTAAGGGTATAATCCCATTAATAAAGCAATTACTCTTTGTTTTACGGCACAAAGTTTGTGCATCATTTCATTGTTTTGGGTTCTTTTTAAAGTTTGGTTGTTGTTTGAAATCTAAAAATCATTGTCATGAAAAAACTTCTGATCCCTTTGTTCGTTTTGCTGCTTGCATGGGCCTGTTCGCCATCGCAAAAAATAAGTTCGTCCGGCAAACCTCCTGTCATAAAAAATGACAGTACTGAATACGGAATTATTATTATCGACCTCGGATTCGATCACTGGTATCTGATGAATTTCTCACAGGCTAAGGATTACAGCAATCAATATTACCAGAGCAAAAACCAGGTGGGCGTGAGCAACTGGAATGATTATTTCACCAGAAACCGCTATCCGAGGGCAATCGATAGTTCCATTGAATATGATTATTCTGTCGATTATGGCATTGAAGTGAACCGGAAACTATTCTGGTACTTCAAATATGCTGAAGATAAGTTTAAAATCAGGCTGTTACAATGATTTTGATTATATGCTCTTGTACAGGAATACAGTAACAAGCAGCACATCCCAAAAGTCATTTTCCTGCTCTTTTTTTTCATCTTACTTGTTACTACCTTTGCGCGCATAAAATACCAGGAAAATGGCGTTAAAATGCGGAATTATAGGTTTGGCCACTACCGGCAAAACTACTCTTTTCAATTGTGTTGCAAATACAAAAATTCATGCCCAGCCGGGTATGCAGAAATCGCATTTGGGGCAGATTAATGTTCCCGACAGCAGGTTATATGTGCTTAATACCTTATTGCCTGCTCAAAAGGTTGTGCATGCAACAGTTGACCTGGTTGATATTCCCGGGCTTACAAAAGGATCAGGTCAGGCCGAAAGTAGTTCGAGTAAATTCCTTGCCGAAATACAGCAAACAGATGCCCTTATTCATGTTATCCGTTGTTTCGACAGCGATACTGTGCCGCATACCGAAGGTTCGGTTAACCCGGTTCGCGATAGGGAAATAGTTGATCTTGAACTTTGTATCCGCGATCTGAGCATGGTGGAACGTAAGATACAACGCACCGAAAAACTACTGAAATTGGGAGATAAGGACGCAAAAAAAACAATGGAAGTGCTTCAGATGTACAAAGCACACCTCGAAGATTTCAAGCCTGCACGCACTGCTCCGGTTTCGGAAGAGGAGCACAAACAGATTGCTGATATGTACCTTATTACCGACAAGCCAGTAATTTATGTGTGCAATGTGGATGATGCCTCGGCTGCAACCGGCAATGCATATTCCAATGCGCTGCTTGAATCAGTGAAGGACGAAAATGCGGAGGTTCTGGTTATGGCAGCCGAACTCGAAGCTGAAATAGCTGAACTTGAAAGCCAGGAAGACAGGGATATATTTCTTGCCGATGCTGGTCTTACCGAACCCGGAGTTAATAAAGTTGTACAATCGGCTTACAGGCTGCTTAATTTAATGTCGTTTTTCACAATAGGAGTTAAAGAAAACCGTGCCTGGACCATTCACAAAGGCATGACTGCTCCCCAGGCTGCAGGTGTTATCCACAGTGACCTCGAGCGTGGCTTTATACGTGCCGAGGTAATTAAATACAACGATTTTATTGCTTTGAAAACGGAACTTGCCTGCAAGGAACATGGCAAGTTGGCCATCGAAGGGAAAAACTATGTAGTTTGCGACGGGGATTTGCTGAATATCAGGTTTAATGTATAAATTTCAGAATTTATTTCCATTTCTGAGTTCTGATTTCTCAACGGACTCACCATATCTAAAAGCGTATTTTTATACCAAATGGGAAAAATGAAAAACTGGAGTAACCTCCGGGTTCATCTTTCTTTATAGTTGTGTAATTGAATTCCGAAACCGGAAGAAATATAATCGGAACCGTAAA
>JBBSDG010000142.1:0-10063 GCA_038249635.1 Bacteroidales bacterium
CCCAATGGCCATAAGTAAGTCTGTCCACTTTGCATCTGGGAATATAATGTTCGAACCAATGGTCCGTTAATATAGCCGCTTGTGCGTGTAATTCCGCCATATTGACTTATTGCAAGCAAATTAGCAGCCGAAGTAGTTAAAACACCAGTGGTAAGCGCAAGATTCTGGGTAGTAAGTTGTGAGTTTAGTGTAACCCCGGTAGTATTATCAATCGTCAGTTTACCTGAAGCAATCAATGCAGGCAACTCATTTCCCGTTATTTGAGGAGTGGTTCCATTATAAGTGAAATTATTGGTACCTGTTCCATAGTTAACTGTTGGTGGTATACTGGTACTACCATTTCCTCTGGTATAATTAAAAGAGGTAGTGCCACCATTACCTAAAGTAAGTGCAGAACAGGCTAAATCACCTGATGCAAGTGTTAATGCTGAATTTATTTGTACAGCAGGGGTAATCGCTACACCTGCAGCATTATCCACTATTAAATTTGCTATCTGGTTATTTAAAATCGTGCCTCCCAGGGTTTGTGGTGTGGAACCTTGTAAAACAAGGGTGCTGTTTCCAACATCAGCTTTCAGCGTTCCATCGTTTGTAATCGTTGAACGGAAAATGCCTGTTTTACCACTCAGATCTAATGTTGAACCCGCATTGATGGTTGCTGTTCCATAAATTGTTGTAGGAAATCCAACAAATGCTCCATCAGATATCATTGTTGTTTTGTCAATAACGATATCGGGAACAACACCTTGAATAACAAAAGTAGAGCCAGGTGTGGTTGCGGCAGTACCGATATTTAATGTACCTCCGGTTACCGTTGGATTTGATGATGTTATACAATAATCAAAGTTCTTGGTATTCCTTTGGATAAGGTTAATCGTACCACCGGTGATAACAACACTTGATGTATTTGCAAAGGAAAAACTACTTGAAGAAGTATTAGTTCCTCCTACAGTATTTACATTTATGGTGCCACCGGCAATCTTAAGCGCGCAGGGATATGTTCCAGACACTATCCTACTGGCAATATTGGTAGTCCCGCCTTCAAAAATAAAACTCGGATTGGTAGCTGTTCCACCACCCATGACATTATTCGCAACCAAACCAATATTGTATTCACCTGCTGAAATTCTAAATAATCCAGCATTAGTAGAATTGCCATTTTGCCCTGGAATGGTAAAATTTGGATTGTTTAACCATATACCACCTGATGCCGGAATAGTGTAAGCGGCTGCCGTAAACACCGGATTTGATTGTGTAAAAGTGCCGCTGATTTTAAGCACTCCTGTTGTATGAGTAGTGAGCACCGCTATAGTATTACCCCCTTGCACAGTAAAGGGACTCTGAATATCCAGAACCGGAGGCATAATTGCGGGAGCAACAGTAACAGTAGCCCCTTTATTTAATGTTAATGTATTAAAATCAATGGTTCCTGATCCGGAAACAATAGCATCAGGTAATCCGAAAAAAGTGATTTTTGCTTTTCCACTTGCAGCGCCACCGTAAAAATCAAGTGTACCATTTACAAGCAGGTCACCATTATAAGGTGAAGTACCTGTACTGCCACCAATATTAACCGTATGGATTACATTTGCAGTTCCTGCATTAAAATTTGCTCCGTTTGCAACAGTAACATTTCCGTTTACAGTTATTGTTCTTGCCGTAGCGTCAAAGGTTAATACGCCACTTGTTCCCTGGCCTACCGTTAAATTATAACAGGCAGCCCCTGAATTTATGGTTACAGTTGCCCCATCAGCAATGGTCGTATTATTAAATGCTCCCGGCACAACACCGCCTACCCAGGTAGTTGTAGCGTTCCAAAGGCCACCTGTAGTAGTAGAAATTATATCTCCACCTATAGGCGCAGTGGTCTGGCTGGCTTGCACATAATTCCCAAGTCCTGTATTTAATGCATAAACTCTCCAGAAATAAGTTGTTCCTGGTAAAAGTGTTGCTGTTTGGTGGTAAGTTATAGTATTGGCAGCCAATTTGGTTGTTGTAACTTTTGTATAATTTACACCACCATCATCCGAACGGTAAACCTCATATCCATTTTCTCCTGTTACATCCGGCCAGTTTAATGTCATATCAGCCGCAGTAACTGCTGTAAAATTTATACTTGAAGGCGCTGATTGTGCGATATACGGAGGTGAAAATGCAAATACCCTGCGCGAACCGTTGGATATACTGTTAAGATTGGTCATGGGTGCATTGGCAGGGAATGTAGATGAATATAATGTAGTTAATGTTCCGTAGTATGCAGGTGTTAAGTTGATATTATATACTTGACCAATAGTATTGGCAGCATTTCCTGAAGATATGGAAACATATTTTGCCAAAGAACTTGAATTATTATACATCTCTCCATAGACATATTCGATTTTACCACTTGCCTCATAAAGAATAGCTTGCATTTGTGACAAAGTTCCGGCAGCGTCCGCAGCGGGAATTCTAAAGCCTAACCATTCAACGGTTAATATGTGATTAGAACCAGAGCCTGTTACTTTATAATGAACTTTACCTGAGCTCTGAATTGAATTATTGCCTAATCCACCAATAGGTAACAGAAGTGCTTTTGAATTCACAACAGCATTAGCTCCTGTTGCAATCTGAACATCACCAAGCTGCATAGCCCCCTGTGAGTTAATGCTGAATTTGGTGTAAGTTACACCCATGAAAACGAATGTAAACCCGATATCAGCAACATTGGAGGATTCGAAAGAATGATAACTTCCGGTAGCCAATAAGTCAGTAGTTCCGGTGCTCATATCGGTAAGTGAGCCAGTTGTGCTTGTAGAGAATCCGTATTGCGACATAGTTTGCCCAAACCCCAAACCTGGCAGTAGCATTAAAATAGCGAACACCGCAATGGCAAAGCTCTTATTAAAATAAAATTTGATTTTCATAGTATTTAATTTCGATTTTTTCAGATTTTCTGGTTACAAACATCTTAATTGAACAAAATAGTATTTGGACAAAATTACAAAGTGAGATACAATCCTAATAGGTTAAAAGATGTGAATTTTCTGAAATAATACCTATATTGCCTAAGCCTTTAAACGGATCATAATCCGCCAAAAGGAGGAGATAAAAGAACAGTGAACAATGAACATTGAACAGTGAAAAAGGAAAAATTAGTAAAGGAACATTTTGGGTGTCGCAGTTTGCAATCGCGAACAATAAAAAAATGCGGTTAAAAACCGCATCACCCGAAACCGGCACAACTGCCACCTCAGTGACAAGCGACCGATTGAATCTTCAGAACCTTTCCTTTACACGTAACTTACGTGCTGCTCTATTCCCAATGCTCCTAATTGATGTTTTTACGAAAGAAATTACAATTGATTTTGCCGATAATTTCCTGTGAAAAATAACATTTGCCATTCATAACATCCTCAATCGCATCTTCAAGTTCATTAATACCGCTTGATTTAAGAATAAATCCTTTAACCCCGAGATCAATCATATTATTAAAGTATTGTTCCTCCCCAAACATGGTGAATGCAATAATCTTTAGGTCGGGTTTCAGTTCCAATGCCTGACGCGTTGCTTCTAACCCATTCATCACTGGCATATCGATATCCATTAAAACCAGGTCGGGTTTTAGTCTGGACAAGAGTGCCATGAAACCGGCGCCATCGGATGCTTCCCCAATAACCGTGGCCATTTTTTCAATCGTAATGATTGATTTTAAACCCTGTCGGAAGACCAGATGGTCATCTACTATAATTATTTCTGGTTTTCGGAGCATAACGTCTTTAACTGATTGAATAAGGCAAATTTACCTGCCAGACAGCAAAAATAAAGGGCTAAAAGGGGCAAATATTCAGTATAGAATATGTATTTTGTATAGTAATAAAGGCGGACAGGGTTATCAGCCAAAAGGAGGAGAAGGTGCGGAAATGAAAGAATGAAGGAATGAATGAAGGAGGGATAAATTTCGAATTAGGAATCTGAGTTCGGTTCGTCAACCCGGCGGGATAGGATGTTTATATAAATTTTACAGCATGAGAAAGTACGACCCCCGCTGATAAAGCCAAATTTGATCTATTCCGAAAATATTCCTAAAATCCGTCTGACGGATAACTGCATACGCGGTAAAAGTTTCTCATTGCTTTATTTCTTCATTTCCGCCAATCTCACCTTCACACCCTCGTGCTTCTGCCTTCTGCCTCGTGCCCTCGTGTAGTCATTTCCTCGTGTAGTCGTGCCGTTGTGCCTTCTATACTTCTATCATTTTATTTTTTACCGCGAAAAGGATCAAACCAGGCGTATTTTTGCATTTTGTCTTTTCAAGTAAGTTCGATCGGTGGCTTTTAACGGTTTTTGCACTGATAAAGAGTTTAAGCGCTATTTCATCATTGCTTAAACCAAGACAAATTTGCTGAAGCACCTCCATTTCACGGGCCGTCAGAGATGCATCATCAACAAGTTTATTGGTGGTTTTACGTCCGAAATTGCTGATGATTTTCCGGAGCAGTTCGTTAGAGAAATAGCTTTCACCCATCATCACTTCATGAATGGCTTTTTCCAGTTCCGCGATACCACTCGATTTAAGGATAAATCCCTTAACGCCGAGGTCGATCATTTTATAATAATACTCTTCGTCACTAAACATGGTAAATGCAATGATCTTTAAGTCAGGGATCAGCATCAGCGCTTTTTGGGTCGCTTCCATCCCGTTCATATGGGGCATGTCGATATCCATTAAAACCAGGTCGGGTTTTTGCGATGACAGGAGTTCGATAAAATCTTTCCCATTCGATGCCTCACCGGTCACCGTCGCAATTTTCTCAATAGTTAGCAAGGCTTTTAAGCCCTGACGGAAAATCATGTGGTCATCAACAATAATAATATTCGGAATTTTCATAAATCAGAAATCTTACTGTAAATGTACAAAATTAATGGTTGGTGAAATTAATTAGTTTAAATATTTAAACTAATTTGGTAATCAACACCCTTTCCGGGTTCGCTGAACATGATTATCTTTCCACCAATGCTTTGAATTCGGTTCTGAAGATTAAATAAACCTAATCCCCGGTTAGATGCAAGTGTTCCTGACAGATTAAAACCTATACCATTGTCCTTGTAATGTAGCATAAGGTGGATACCTGTATCATTTAACGTGATAAAAATTTTGCCTGCCCTGGCATGTCTTATCGTGTTATTGATGCATTCGATGATGGCACGATAAATGGCAGTTTCAATTTCAATTTCAAGGCGTCTGCTGGAATTGCTTTCGAAGGTTATTATAATCGAAGAGGATTCAGCCAGTTTATCAACAAAGCTTTGAATAGCAGATGTCAGACCATAATTGGTAAGAAGATGAGGACTCAGCTTATACGATATCTCTTTCACTGTTTCGAGCGCCTCCTCCAGAATATCTTCGGCTTTGTGTATGATCTCCGACCTCGATTTGTTGGATTTTGGCCTTTGTGACCATTGCAGGTAAAGCTTGATGGTCGAGAGCAAAGGACCTAAACCATCATGCATTTCTTTGGAAAAATAGGTTCTTTCTTTTTCTTCGGTATGGATAATCGCTTTGATGATGTTTTTCTGAACCTGCTTTTTTTCTGTGATGTCATGAACTACCCCATATATTGCCCTTTCGCTGGCCACATAATTAAAAAGGATTTCAACAGAAATAATTGAATGATCTTTCTTTGAACATTCAATTTCAATGTTCATTTTTTGATTCACTAAACCGTTTAACGAGAGAAAATTATCTAATTGATGCGGATAATCGGGCATTGCCAGTTCAATCAGTTTAACACCTTCGAGTTCGTGATCATCGTACCCGAAAATAAAGTTCAGCGATTTGTTGACATATTCAAAACACCCATCCCTGCAAATAAATATTCCATCTGTAATATTCTCAGAAAGAAGTTCATATTTGTGATTGCTCTCTTTGAGTAATTGCTCCATATATATGCGCTCTGTAACGTCCTTGTTGCTTCCCCTGCTGCCGATGAAAGTTCCCGATTCATCAAATATGGGCTGGCAAATATGTCCAATCCACCTCACAGATCCGTCAAGCCGGATGATGCGATACTGGAATTCGCAATTTGCATCCTGAACCAACTGTTCCTGCAATTTGTGGTTCTTATAGCTATTTAAATCATCGGGATAGATAATATCAAGGAGCAGTTTTGAATTCTGAACAAATTCCGATGATTTATAACCGGTTATTCTTTCGCAGGATGGAGAACAATAGACCATCTGATCATTCTGGTCTGTCCAGAACTCCCAGTTGTAGGCGTAATCTGCTACAGTGCGGTATTTTTCTTCAGTTCGCTTTATGGCAATATTCGATTTTAATATTTCTGCCGTTCTTTCCTTTACACGGTCTTCAAGCTCTTCGTTTAGTTTTTTTAGTGCTTCCTCAGCCTGTTTACGCTTGGTGATTTCCTGAACGGTACCGATCAATCTGACAGGATTCGATTGATCATCATATTCGAATTCTCCAAGTCCCTGCACCCAGCGTTCCTGACCATCATTAAAGCGGATAATTTTATACTCATGTTCGAAAATATTATTTCCGATTTTAACATTTGAAAGCTCTGTGGCAAGTTCATTCCGAAAATCAGGATGAATTCTCCAAATCCATCCATCAAGTGTGTGGGGATAGGTTTGATCTATGCCGAAAATCTCATAGATTTCCGGCGATGCCATCCATGATTTGTTGATCAGGTCGGCAGAATAGCTTCCGATATGCGCAGCAGCCTGCGATTCACGTAATAAACGTTCATTTCCCAATATCGCTTCTGCCGATTGCTTCCGCTCGGTAATATCATGCATCATGCCTACAGAAAGGACAATTTTTCCTGTAGTATCCCGAATATGTTCGCACTTCACAAAGACGTGCCGAAGCTCTCCGGAATGCTTGCGGATCACGCGGTGCTCAATCTGATAATTATCTCTATTTTCCAGTATCGAAGTGGTATAAGCTGAATGAACTGCGTTACGATCCTGGGGATGAACTGCAGCCAGAAATCCTTCGTAATTGGCAGGAAATTCCTGCGGTTGCATACCAAAAATTCGATAAATTTCGTTACTCCAGGTTAACCGGTTTGTAATCAGATCAAGTGACCAGGAGCCTAAATGGGCAATTTCCTGTGCCTTATTCAAACGTTCTTCGCTTAGTTTTAATGCATCTTCGACAACCTTTTGCTTTGTAATCGCTCGTGCTAACTTGATATTACTATAACTCAATTGTGAAATTGAATGTGATAGATTCAAAAAGAATAATTTTGCGTGTTCGATTTTTTGTTTGCTGATGCGAGGCACTTTATCGAGCGCATCGAGATATTCCTGCTCTTCAAAACCATACTTAATAGCCTGTTTGCGAAATAGTTCAATTTCTATTGGTTCGCTTTCAAAGAAGAACTGGCCCATAAACAGGTTTCCTTTATGTTCTCCTCCAATATTTATGGGGGTTGCCATATCCCACAGATTGTTCTTACAATTGTACAATTTGAATTCACCCTCAGAGATACCATGTGTGAGGTGAGTGTCACTTTGGATACAATTTTTGCATGATTCGGGATGCACCCGATGGAATTTTGTACATATATCCTGCCAGCCGACACACACTAATACGTTTCCGTTGATATCGATAATTGCCATTGGAATTTGAGCAAGTTCATAGAAACTGTCCATTAGTTTCTGTATAGATGGAGCATCAATAATATCATTTAGTTCAAGATCGGTAATACTCCCTTCGGGTGACAGAATACTCTGTAGTTTTAGTCTTACGCTTTTCTCACTTTCATGTAATGCCCTTTCTGCTTCCTTGCGCACGGAGATATCGTGAACAATGGAATATAGCAGGATTGATTCGCTGAACTTAATCGGACCGGAAAAAAGTTCTACGTCCCTTACCTCTCCATTGGCCAATCGGTGCTTAAAGAAAAACTGATTACGTTTTTCTTCTTTTGCTTTTTGCATTTCTGCGATTATCTCTTTGTTCGATAGCGTATTAATCTCTGAAATATTTTTTGCACACAATTCTGAATGTGTCCATCCATAGTATTGACTAGCTGCCGGATTTGCATCTTTGATTTCGCCGGTGTCCGGATTTACAAGCAGCATCGTTGAATAATTGCCCTGGAATAATGATTTATACCGTTCTTCGCTTTGACGAAGTTTTTCCTCAACTTGCTTGCGTTCGGTGATATCATGGAGAAAAGCGACAAACCGACCATTTTCAATATGCTGGTATTGTGCACTTATCTCTACGTCAAAAATACTCCCATCCTTACGGCGGTGCCGGGTTTCAAAACGTTCATGTCCCTTCAAAATGAGTTTAGCCATACGGGTGAAAGTGTCTTCATCAGTTTGAACTACCTCCAGTCTGGAAAGTTTCAAAGCCAACAATTCCTGCATACTATAACCGCTCATTTGGCAATATGTACTATTGACATCCAGCAAACGACCCTGCATATCTACCAGCCAAAAGCCATCCATGGCAGTTTCCAGAATGATGGCACGATTCTGCCCCTCGCGCTCTCTTAATGTTTCTCCGGCCTGCTTGCTTTCTGAAATATCGAATGCATTTACAAAGCATTGTTTTCTATTTTGAGTAATATTGCCGGTCAAATAAACATATATTGGTGTTTTATCCTTGCCAGCCAGAATCACCTCACAGGTTTCCCTGATATGGTTTTTAAATATTTTTAGGAGAAAATCCTTGAATATTGGTTTTGTTTCATTGGAAACATAATGCTCAAACGGGCTGTTTTTAAAATCCAGTTGTTTTATTCCAAGCATTTTCGCTCCATTGAGGTTTAGTTCAATAACATCACCTTCTTCGGAGAGTGTAAAGTATCCAGAAGGCGCAAAATTGTAAAATTCTGTATATTTTTGAATTGCCGCTTCTGCCTGTATTTTTGCTGTCATGATTTCTTCCTTCTGCATTTCCATTACAGTCTGTTGTGCCTGAAGCTCATGAAGAATCTTTAGCATTTCGATTTCGGAGAGTTGCTGGCCCGTCTTTAGCAATTTTTCTGCTTTTTGTCGTACGTTGGCCAAATCGGTTTTGTTTTTTTTATGATTTTCCATTCAGTAATACTGAATCCGGGGTTTATTAAGACTGCATGCGAATATAAGTGTTTAATTTTATTTTTTTAATAAACTTCTTAAAAAAATGTTAAAATTTGATTATTGGGGCCGTCGAAGGCGGACTCCCCGGGGAGATTGTCCAAAATAATTACGCTAAAATCCGTTTCAAGTCTGGCACATTTCAGAGCCAAACGAATAGTGTTAAGCTTTATTGGTGCCTAAGAATTCACAACCGCCAGATAATAATCCCGATGTCCTAAAGCAGATCGACTATATTCTGGCGAACAATGTACCTGGCCTGGTATTCATGGTTCTTTTTCGGGTCATTACCCGCAAACTTTCGTCCTTCAATATAGGATAGCCATGGTCGCTGTTCAGGATTGGAAATGTTTCAAATGCACAGGTCATAACCATCATCTCGCGAATTTTGGCATACCAGCCTACGTAGTCCTCTAAAATCATTGTCCAATTTGGAGGCACAGACCAGACGTAAATACCCGATTTGAGAATCTCTTTCCGAAAGCAATTATTACCTTTTCAAGATAAGTATTTAATGAACGGTTTTCCTCACTATTACCTTTGCCATTCCTTTAAGGTTATTCCATTTAAGAATATTAATTTCCGGTTTAAGGTATATATTAATTTGGGTACAGAAAACATGACTAAATGACTATAAAACTACTCATATTTCATTAAGATTCATTTTGCAAATAATTGGAATATAATTATTTATAGACAGATAGGTGCCCAAATTTAATGTTAAATTTTGGGCACCGAATAGCCCTCAACTAGATTGATTTCGGATGATTTAAATTGATATTGGGAAAATAAAAAAGCCCTCAAATCCAGCGATTTAAGAGCTTTTTGATATAGGTTGATTTCCCTTTTGTCGGGGTAGCCGGATTTGAACCGACGACCTCGTCGTCCCGAACGACGCGCGCTACCAAGCTGCGCTACACCCCGATGTTGTTTTCATAACAACCACAAATTTAATGCTTTTTATTAA
>JBBSDG010000143.1:0-10057 GCA_038249635.1 Bacteroidales bacterium
ACCCTTATTTTTGCCGGCGATATTATGCAGCATATGCCTCAGGTGGATGCGGCCTGGAATAATGACCTGGAAGTTTATAATTACGATTCGTGTTTTAAATATATTAATCCATGGCTCAGGAGTGCCGACCTGGCAATTGCAAACCTCGAAACCACACTTGCAGGAAAACCTTATAGCGGCTACCCGGCTTTCAGCTCGCCCGATGAGCTTGTTAACGGCATGCTGAATGCGGGCATCGATATTATAGGCACTGCCAATAACCATTGCTGCGACCGCGGACAGACAGGAATTGAGCGCACAGTTACCGTACTCGACAGCCTTGGCATGGTGCATATGGGAACGTACAAAAATATTGAATCTTACCGTAAATCAAACCCGAAAATCATTAATACCAGGGGTTTCAGACTGGCATTTTTAAATTATACGTATGGTACCAATGGAATACAGGTGCCCGAAAATAATGTGGTTAGCCTGATCGAAAAAGACCGCATGGTGGCCGATATGAAAGCGGCTCACGATTCGGTGGTTGATATGACCATTGTTTTTATACATTGGGGAGATGAATACCAGCGGATGCCCAATGCCTTTCAGAAAGATATTGCCCAGCATTTATTTGCCAACGGTGCCGATATTATTATGGGCTCGCATCCGCATGTAATTCAACCTATGGAATGGCGCAGGAGCGACACGCTGAAAAAAGAACAGTTGGTAGTTTGGTCGCTGGGAAATTTTGTTTCCAATCAGCGTAAACAATATACCGATGGCGGCACTATGTTTAAAATTACATTACAAAAAGAATCGGGCCACACCCGTATTAAAGATGCCAGTTACCAGCTAACCTGGGTGTATAACCCTGTAAAGAACGGGAAAAAGCAATATTATATACTTCCGGCGGCACGGTTCGAGAACGATACAGTTCTTCTCGACAGACAGTCACACTCAGACTTACAGTCATTCATCAAAGACTCGCGCGAGTTGCTGGATGGCAGCAATTTAGGAGTAAAAGAGATAAAGTAGGGAGATTAATCTTCTGAGTTTCGGTCCGAAGTTTTTCTGAACCCCTATTACCATTATACTCAGATAATTGTCACCCTCCGGAAACTTTTCATTCCGCCACAAACTTTCGCCGGCACAAAAAAGTGCTCCCCATCAAGTCATCCGACGTTTTGAACAATCCCATTTCAGAAATTTACTACATTTGAACCCTTTTGTGTTTGGGATAGCCATTTTTGAGCCGGAATATGAATTCCAAAATCCTGAACCATCAGAACATCAATCTATCTAATAAGCCCGTTTAACTAAAATTTAATATTCCATGAAATCCGGATTTAAAATCTTTATTCTGTCAATTGCTGTGTTCTTAAGCTTAAATGACATTAATGCACAGGTACTTACCGCCAGCCAGATTGACCAGTTAGTTGAACGCACACTCAAAGCATTTGATGTTCCGGGCATAGCAGTGGCTGTTGTGAAGGACGGCAAAATCATTCATGCAAAAGGTTATGGTGTAAGATCGCTTAAAACCGGGCTTAAAGTGGATGAGAATACCCTTTTCGGAATTGCCTCCAATAGCAAGGCTTTTACTGCAGCAGCACTTGGCATTTTGGTGGATGAAGGAAAACTGAATTGGGATGACCAGGTTATTGAATACATTCCTGAATTCAGGCTCTACGATCCTTATGTGACCAATGCCTTTACCATCAGGGATTTATTGACACACCGAAGCGGTCTGGGATTGGGTGCCGGCGATCTGATGATTTTCCCCGACTCGAGCAATTTTACCGTCAACGATATTATTCACAACTTGCGGTATCTCAAACAGGTATCGGGTTTCCGAACCAAATTTGACTACGACAACCTGTTATATATTGTGGCCGGCGAAGTGGTAGCCAGGGTTTCGGATATAAGCTGGCAGGAATTTATCGAAACCCGCATCATGAAACCCCTTGCTATGACTCAGAGTGCAGCTACCTTCGAAAGGTTAAAAGACAAATCGAATGTAATTGATGCGCATGCCCCGGTAAATGGCACAGTTCAGGTTATTAAAAGAGATTTCAGCCCATCCGCAGATGCAGCCGGTGGAATTTACAGCAACCTTACCGACATGAGTAAATGGATCATCATGCAGATGAACGATGGCAAATATGGCGACAAGCTGGAGAAAAGTATTTTCAGCGAAAAAAGTCACGACCAGATGTGGATGCCGCAAACTATACTGCCCGTGAATGAACGTACCCGCGGATTTACAGCCAAAACCTATAATACCCATTTCAATTCTTATGGATTTGGCTGGTTTCTGAGCGACATAAAGGGTTACAAGCAAGTGCAACACTCAGGCGGACTGGCCGGAATTGTGACGCTTGTTACATTGATTCCTGAACTTAAACTTGGAATAATTGTCCTCACCAACCAACAGTCGGGAGCTGCTTTTACAACCATTACCAATACCATAAAAGATGGATATATTGGAGTGAAAGGTATAGATTGGGTGAAGACATTATCAGATGCATCAGCCAATTCGAGAAAGGAAGCCGATAAAATTACTGCCGATGTAAACCAAATGGTGGAAGCAAGTCAAAAATCTGCCCAACCGCTGAAAAGTGATTTGTTTACCGGTACATATACTGATAAATGGTTTGGTGATGTAACGATTAAAGAGCGAAATGCAAAACTCTGGCTCACTTCAGTGAGATCACCAAGGTTGAAAGGCGAATTACTCCCGTTTAAAAACAATACCTTTATCGTAAAATGGAACGACCGGAGTTTTGATGCCGACGCATACGTTAAATTCACTACTGACAACAATGGAAAAGCTACTGGAATGAAAATGGAATCGATTTCGCCATTGACCGATTTTAGTTACGACTTCCAGGACCTGGATTTTACGAGGAAGGCTGACGCAGTCAATGAAAAATAATTGATTGGATATTTTCAGGCAGTTCTCCGAAAAGACAACATGAACACAAGCGTTTGCGGATACATATCAGCTAAAGCTAAGAGAAATTTAGTTTTACTGATTATACTCATTTTTACCCGCATTACAACCTACGCCCAGTTTATCAGCGACACATTTCACCGAATTGAACCTGATTCAAAACTATGCTGGCAGGATATTACTGATTTCATTTCCGGAACTACTGACCGAAATCGGCCGGTTAAAAAAACACAATGGCAGCCAAAATCCCGCGGTTATGGTAATCACCGACATGAACAGCAACCTGCTTTATTTCTCCCAAGCCATAAAATCTTTATAGGCGAACAAATCGCAAAGTTGATTGCACCATTGAAGTAATCAAAATGAATTTGTATTCTAAATCCTTCTTAACTATATTTGTATCAATATAAAATCAAATAAACCTAATCCCATGTGCAATATAACACACAAATTACTGATCCTGTTAACATTATCAATTTTACTCACATTCAGTGTCTCCGCAAAATCATCCACAGAGGTTACAGTAACTTCACCTGACGGAAAAGCGATAATACGTCTTGATTATTCAAAAATGCTGATGATCTCAGTTGACTTTAACAATAAGCAGATAATGGCGCCTTCACAGGTTTCGATGAATATCAGCGAATATCCTGAGGCATTCCTGAATTTATCGAAACCTAAAGTCACTTCCCGCAAAGTGAAAACAAAAATAATTCCACCTGTGGCTGAAAAACGTAATCTTATCAAAGATGAATACAACGAAACTGATGTATGGTTTAAGGGAAATTTCGGCATCCGGCTCCGTGCTTACAACGACGGTGTTGCCTGGAGGCTGATGACCCGTTTCGCCGATTCGATTACAGTTGATAATGAACTGGTAAGCCTCAATATGGCTGCTGCTGATTCAGTATATTACGGCAATGAGGATAATTTCGTGTCGCATTCCGAACGGTTTTACACCTGCCAACAAGCCGGTTCAATAAAAAGTACGCAGATGGGAATATTGCCTGCAGTATTCCGCAAAGTCAATGGCTCTATTGCTGCTTTTACCGAATGCGACCTGCTCGATTACCCCGGACTTTATCTGCTGGGCAGCGAAAAGGGAGATGGATCGTTTACAGGTACATTCCCTAAGGTAGTTGACCAAATGAAACCAACCAATGACCGTGATTATGGAATCACAAGTCGTAAAAATTATATTGCACGAACCGCAGGCACCCGCGAATTTCCCTGGCGGGCTTTTGGATTGGCCGAAAACGAAGCCAGGCTATTGGAAAATGATATTACTTACAGGCTTGGGAGCCCATGCAAGATTGGCGAAACTTCATGGATAAAACCTGGCAAAGTTGCCTGGGACTGGTGGAACGACTGGAATATATCGGGAGTACCGTTCAAAGCAGGCATCAACACGGATACTTACAAATATTATATTGACTTTGCGTCAGCAAATAAGTTGGAATATGTAGTTTTCGACGAAGGCTGGTCGAAGCCCGAAGACCTCGAAAAGATAAATCCCGATATGGATATGGATGCCTTGTTTGCGTATGCCAAACAAAAAAATGTGGGTATTATCCTCTGGATGACAGGACGGGCGCTGGAAGAAAAATTCGAATCTTCATTTGCGCAATTTGCCAAATGGGGCTGCGTGGGGCTAAAAGTAGATTTCCTTTGCCGCGACGACCAGGCCATGGTTAATTTCTACGAAAGAGTTGCCAAAACCGCTGCAGGCTATCATATGCTTGCTGACTTCCACGGTGCATACAAGCCAACCGGTTTCAGCCGCACTTATCCCAATGCACTTACCCGCGAAGGAGTTAAAGGCCTCGAAAATACAAAATGGTCGAAAGATATTACCCCGGCTCACGATTGTACTATACCTTTCACCAGAATGTTTGCAGGTACCATGGATTATACCCCTGGCGCTATGCACAATGAAAATGAAAAAACATTTACCATAAACTACAGCGAACCAATGAGTATGGGAACCCGTTGCCACGAAATGGCAAAATATATCGTATTCGAAAGCCCGCTGCAAATGCTGGCCGACAATCCGACAAATTACATGAAAGAACCCGAATGCTTAGCATTTCTTTCAAAAATGCCGGTTACCTGGGACGAAACAAAGTGTATCAATGCTTCCATAAGCCATTATGTTACAGTTGCCCGAAAACATGGGAATGACTGGTTTTTAGGATCCATGACAGATTTTGCACCCCGCAGTTTCGATATCCCGCTTAATTTCCTGGACGAAGGAAGCTATTCGGTAACTATCTTCAAAGACGGAATTAACGCAGATCGCCGTGCCGAAGACTATGCTTCGGAAACATTTACAGTTACGAATAAAAGCATCCTGAACCTGAAATTGGCAGCAGGTGGCGGGTATATTTGCAGTATAACCAAACTCTGATCTTTTTCTGAAAAAGCAATAATACCTTATAGCAAAACTTTGAGCATAGTAATTGGGCTAACTACCGGAAGCATTATCGGATTGAAGAAGGATTTCGAAGAACAGTATGTTGCTTTACATAAACATACTTTCCCAAAGGTTTTAGATCGTATCCGCCGCTCGAATATCAGCGACTATTCCATATTCCTGCATAATGGCATCCTGTTCAGTCATATGGTTTATACCGGAACTGATTACAAAGCTGATATGGAAGCCATTGGAACAGATGAAACAACACGTGAATGGTGGAAGCTAACCGATATAATGCAGCAACCTCTCGAATCCGTGAAAGAAAACGAATGGTGGGCTGAGACTAAGATTTGGTTCGGTCACGAATTTACGTCACCATCAAGCGGAAATACAATCCGTTTTGCCTATACCTTACCCGCTGCGGCTGATATTCCCGAAATTGCACCTGATCAGTATTTCGGCGATATTGATTTCTGGGGCACTACCTATGATCTGAAATCACTGAAAATATTCAAAGGATCAAGTGATTTGTATATCTACCTTGAAACCTCATCAACTGCTGATCATTCTTTCCTGCTCGAAATCCTTGCAAGGGTTTTGAAATCCGAAACGTTGCCGGCAGTAATGCAGGAAGTTTTTCATACTGAGCATAAAAATCCCGAAGCCGTTCGCAGAACAACTTCGGGATTTTAACATTTCTTTCCTTTGTCAGCTATAACTGAAAGAAATAATTCAGAATCCTTATTTCTTTTCAAACTTAATTAACTCAACATCAAATACAAGTGTTGAACCTTCGGGGATCGGGCCGGTCTTTTTATCGCCATACGCCAGATTTGCAGGAATATACAACATATACTGAGCACCTGGTTTCATAATTTTCAACGCTTCTGTCCATCCTGCAATTACTCCGTTAACAGGAAATTCGATAGGCTCGCCTCTTTCGCGTGATGAATCGAAAACAGTACCGTCAATTAAAGTTCCGGTATAATGAACGGTAACAACATCAGTATCGGCAGGTGATTCGCCAGCGCCTTCCTTTATAACTTTGTATTGCAAACCGCTAGGCAATACAATTACACCCGGTTTAACTTTGTTAGCTGCAAGGAAATCATCACCAGCTTTTGTATTTTTAGCCATTTCCTGTTCGGTAACCGCAGCTTTTTTGGCACTCATTTCCTGTTGCCATGCCATCATGATAGCGCTAATTTGTTCCTGTGTAAAAACAGTGTCAGTCTTAGCTTGTGCATCCGTGAATCCTTTAAAAACCAAATCCTTATTCAGTTCGAGGGAGTTTTTGGCAAAACTGTGTGCAATGTCCGCCCCGATAATGTAACTAATAGTATCGTTATTGGATGCAAATAAAGGTTTTACAGCAACCGATGCAGCAACGGCCTCGTTCTTATCGCCCTTCTTTTTCTTATCCTTCTTCTGGGCAAACGATGGTAAGGAAACAACAGCTACCAAAGCAATGATAACTGAGAATAAAATGAATTTTTTCATAGAGAGTTTAATTGTTTGCGCAAAAGTATGGAAATAATGCAATTGTAAAAACTAAAAGATGTTAAATAGGGGTTGGGGGTTAGGATTTGGGGGTTAGGGTTAGTCAGGGTTTCACTTTGAGTGAAAACCCTGACTACCGGATGAATTAGTCAGGGCTTCACTTTGAGTGAAACCCTGACTATAAAAAAAAACGGGCAACCCTACTAAAAAGGATTACCCGATAAATTTTACAGTAATTGACAGTTAAACCTTAGGTTTGGGAGTTTTAGGCACTTTTACCGAATCATCCACTTCGAAGCCCCATTCAGCAAAGCGTTTGGGATTTTTAACATTTACAGCATATTCTATTTCCATAAATCAGAAGTTTTATTTTTTTTTGTCCTTCCTTCTTTAATATCGCTTTCAGTCTCACTAATAAGTTTTTCAAGTTCTTTAGTATGTGGTTTCTCAATTTGAAATGAAATACCCAAGGCTTTAATCACTTTTGTAAGCAACTCGAATTCTTTTTTAGTTTTGGGCGGTATTAATATATTTTCCATGATCGTTTTTTTTACAAAATTACATTAAAAAGTACTTTGCGCTATTATTTCGTTTTTCCTGGTATTAATAAATCTTGAAAATGGTTACTTTGATTTCTCCTATTCTACCACTCGTCCACTCCGCTTTGCACGTCGTCCATTGCCATTCTGAAACAGACACGATATAGCGTGTCTCTAAACCACAACCACCTTATCCTCCTCAATCAACGCCTCGCCCCTATACTTTCTGAAAATCTGGGCAACCGTCAATACATCTTTCGTGCAGTAATGAACGATACGCGGCAGATCATTCTGTTTGTAATAAACTTCAGCAACCTGGCTGCCGTCGATATCGTCTTTTGGTGTTGGGATATCGAAGATGGCGGCTAGCAGATCGAGCGAGGTAAAATTCTTGTAATCGCCGAACTTCCATAGTTCCATGGTATCGAGGTGGCTGACTTCCCATGGTTTTTTGCCTGAGAGATCAAGTATTTGTGGAATGGGAATCCCAAGCACAAGCATGCGCCGGGCCATGTACGGAAAATCGAATTCTTTTCCGTTGTGGGCACAGAGCAAATGTTGAGGCCGGTTGTAGCGTTTGTTCAGCAGTTCGGCAAATTCAGTTAAAAGCACTTTTTCATCATGCCCAGAGAATGACTTAATCCTTAATTCTCCTTTTAAAAAAGCACCCACTGAAATACAGATAATCCGGCCAAACTCGGCATAAATCCCCGCCCGGCCATACAATTGCTCCGGCAAAACAACTTCTTCCGGAATAGTATTATATGCCGAAAGACGGTCTGATTTCTTATTCCAGAGTTTCTGCATACGCTCACTCAACTGGCTGTATTCAGGAAAAGCAGGAACTGTTTCAATATCCAGAAACAATACATTTTCAATATCAATTTTCTCTAGCATAATAGTGTAATTTAAGTATGAAAGTGAATGAATTTAAAAGTTTCTGAGTATTACCGGAAACGATTGAATAAAATTACAAAGATTTTAATTCCGTTTCACAGCAATTCATGTAAATTTATGGCCTTGAATAAAATTCTAAGTTTTCCATTCAAAATAATAAAAATTGGAAAAAATTATTGTACAAACCACTGCCGACGGATCGCATACTCTTTTTGTGCCCGCTTTGAATGAGCATTACCATTCAACTAACGGTGCATTTCAGGAATCGGAACTGGTTTTTATTCTTAATGGCTTGAATCATTTGGCCGTCTGCCTTAAAGAAATAAATGTACTCGAAGTTGGTTTTGGCACCGGGCTAAATGCTTTGCTCACAGTGATTGAAGCTAAAAAACAGCAAAGAAAAATTAATTATGTTGCGATTGAGCCTGAACCCGTTGATAGTCAGATTCTGGAAAAATTGAATTTTGCCTCTCTTATCGGCAGCACAGAAGCAATTGGTTATTTCAAAAAACTGCATGAATCCAGCTGGACTTATCCGGCCTTCCTGAGCGATTATTTCATTCTCAGTAAGATACAAGCCAAATTGGAAGAAATCACTTTGCGGGATGAGCAATTCCACCTTATCTATTTCGATGCTTTTGGCCCGGATGTGCAACCTGAATTATGGAAGGAAGAAATCTTTGCCCAGCTTTATAAATGCCTGAAACCTGGAGGGATTCTGGTAACTTACAGTTGTAAAGGAACTGTTAAACGGGCCTTGAAGGCAGCAGGCTTCACAATCGAGAAACTTCCGGGGCCGGTGGGGAAACGGGAAGTGTTAAGAGCCATCAAAGAAATAAGGCACAAGCATTAAATCGCAAATGAAGCTTCCGTTCTCAGAATTTAAGGTTGTTAAAACTAAAAGTAAATTTAAAAATCACTACTAAACGACTAAAATTTATGATTCCGCTGAAGTACTTAAATGACGGGCAATGTAGTAGCCCCTCTCCCCTGGAGAGGGGTTGGGGTGAGGTCTTAATTGATAATCAATAACTTAAATAATTTAGTCGGTTAATAATGTTTAAAAACAATAAAACAGATATGATACAGCACATCAAAACACCATCGTTAATAGCGGCCGCCGGTACAGGAGGAAAATTAATTGAAGAGTTTTTCGGACGGGTAAATTCCGATACTTCAGAGGTTAGTATTGCCCGCATGACAAGTCCCCAGGGCTGGATTGAACCCGGACAAAGACCCGAATTCAACGAATACACGCTTGTTTTGAAAGGAACCCTGAAAATAACAACCGAAAAGGAAGAACTGCTGATCACCGCAGGCCAGGCTGTTTTAACAGGCAAAAGCGAATGGGTACAATACAGCAGCCCGTTCGAAGGCGGAGCCGAATACGTTGCCATTTGCTTACCGGCCTTTTCGATGGATCAGGTAAAAAGAGACGAATAATAAACCTGGTCTTGTTTTTATACCATTATTCCTGTTTTTTGCTTTCGCGATCATAGGCTTGCCGAAGTGTGCCTTGTTCTTCAAACTTTATTTCAGCATGAAAACTGCATCGCATTGCCAAACAGTTTGCGGTTCAATTTGTTAGATATTATTAATTCAAACGATTTTATTAACAATCTAAATCCTTATTCTTATGGCACTCAATGCGTATCTGAAACTAAAAGGACAGAAACAAGGTGAAATCAAAGGCTCTGTAACTCAAAAAGGCAGAGAAGGTAAAATTATGGTTATTGCGGCCAGCCACGAAGTAATTTCACCAAGGGATGC
>JBBSDG010000144.1:0-10045 GCA_038249635.1 Bacteroidales bacterium
ATGCAGGAATACAATTTTAATTACCATGTTGTAAATGGATTCGGGGAAGAAAGGTTGCAAAATGCAGTTGGTTTTATAGATGAGTATCTCAAATCCATACCAGGAATATAAATGCTTGCTTATGTTGCAGTAATTTTTACTTTTGATAAAACTTAATTTCCTCTTTCAAAATGCCACGCAAAATACTCTTCCTCGCCCGTTGGTATCCCGATCGCTACGATCCTATGATGGGTCTGTTTATAAAGCGACATGCCGAAGTTGTGGCTGGGTTTGCCGATGTAGCGGTTTTGTATTTACGCGCTGCTCCTGATAAGAATTATAGTTTTCGGATCGATCAAAAATCTGATAATAAGGTTATTACAACTGTAGTTTACTACGGAACCAATCGGGCAAGGCATCCATTTCTGGCAAAACTGCTTGCCGTCTTTCTGTTTGTGATTGCCTTTATAAAAGGATATAGGTTTATACTCAAAACCTGGCATAAACCCGATTTTATCCATGTAAATGTGCTAACGCGCCTTGGTTTGTTAGCCTTATGGCTACGATGGTTTTATGGGATCAGGTACGTAATTACGGAACATTGGTCGAGGTACCTGGCAATTACCGGCACCTACAACGGCATGTTGCGTAAGCTTTTAACAAAACTTGTAGTCAGGAATGCGGAGGCAGTAAGCACCGTTTCCGAAAACCTGGCATTGGCTATGGAAAGTCATGGTTTGAAGAATAACCACTATATGGTATTGCCAAATGTAGTTGATACCGATGAATATACAATTGCAGAATTCAGACCAGCAACAGGTAAAAAGCACTTTATTCACATTTCCTGTTTCGAGGATCGCTCTAAAAACATAAGCGGACTTTTACGTGCCATCAGCGAAGTATCAAAACTCAGAAATGACTTTCAATGCATTATGGTTGGAGAAGGAATTGACCTTGAAAAGATGAAAATTTTAGCTCTTAAACTTGGTTTGGATTTATCAAAAGTAATATTTACCGGCTTGCTCGAAAACCAGGAAGTGGTTGATGCCTATCACAGCGCTGATTTTATGGTGATGTTCAGTAATTTCGAAAATATGCCTGTGGTGATCAGCGAATGCCTTTCCTGTGGTTTGCCGGTTGTGGCGACTGCTGTCGGAGGAATTCCCGAATATATCAACTCTGATAACGGAAGGCTTGTGGATGCCGGTGATGAAACTGCCTTAACCGAAGCCATTAATTTTATGCTGAACCATAGTTATGATTTTGATAAGAATCAGATCAGGCAGAATGCAGTTGAAATTTTCGGGAAACAGGCTGTGGCACAAAAGCTACAGCAATTGTACGGTTTAGTAAAATATTGATTTTGTTTTAAATACGCTATATGAACTTCGGAATACTTTGCAATGGCAATACTTTTCAGAAATGGCAAATCGATGCTATCAGGCTATTGGTCGATGGTGGTCATTCCTGTAAATTGCTGATTGTTAATGGTAACCCGGTTCAGGCTCAGAGTTTTGGTGAAAAGCTTATTCATTATCCATACTCAAAATTCCTGTGCAGATTCTGGTTCCGGTATATGATAAAACCGGAAGCAAAACGGGAATTAGATTTCACTGATTTTTACAACAATATTCCGGAAATTTCCTGCTTAACCACAGCTAAAGGAATCTCAGAGTATTTTGATAAAGATGATGTTGAAAAGATCAAATCTGCAAACCTCGATTTTATTCTCCGCTTCGGATTCGGGATTATCAAAGGCGAAATCCTGGATGCTGCAAAGTATGGTATCTGGTCGTACCATCACGACGATGACCGCAAGTACCGCGGAGTGCCGACCGGTTTCTGGGAAATTATGTTTGGTGATCCCGTCAATGCTGCAATTCTTCAGCGGCTTACCAGTAAAATCGACAGCGGGATTATTCTTCATAAAGCTTATTTTGCAACCATAAACCATTCCTGGGAAGCGAATCTGAACAATCTTCTTCAAAGCTCAACGGAATGGCCGCTGCAGGTTTGCCGCGAAATTGAAAATCGGAATATCGAATTCCTTTCAGTAGCAAATTCGCCGGAATCAGCCATTTATAAAATGCCGGGAAACCCGAAGATGCTGCATTTTATCGTCAAAGTGGCTTTCAATAAACTCAGGTTTCATTTTCGCGATCTTTTCCGCGCTGAAAAATGGAATGTCGGAATCATCCCTTTGCCGGTCGAAAAAATGGTTCAGTCTGGTGAATATACTATTCCAGAGCCGGTCTGGCTAAAGATCAAGACTAAAAAATCTGTTTATCATGCAGATCCTTTTGGCTTTGTAAAAGATGGAAACTATCATATTATTTGTGAGGAATATGATTATTCAAATCCGAAAGGAATCATAACGACTTTGCAAGTTGACGGGCAAACCTTTGAAATCAGTAAAAAAGTTGCTGCTCTTGAAAAAAATTATCACCTGGCTTTCCCATATCTTTTTGAATATGAGAATATTCAGTATTGTATTCCTGAAAACTCTGCCGGTGGAAATGTGGATTTATACAGGTTTGATATTTCAACAGGGAAGCTTGTTTTTGACCAAACTTTAATCGAAAACCTTCAGGCAGTCGATGCAACTTTATTTTTCCACGAAGGATTCTGGTGGTTGTTTTTTACCGATAAAATCTCAACCAACGAACGTCTGAATATCTGGTATTCGTCAACTTTGCGCGGTCCTTATTCCCCTCATGCCAATAATCCGGTAAAAGTGGATATACGTTCATCACGCGCTGCCGGCAAACCTTTTATACTGGATGGCAAACTTCTTCGTCCTACCCAGGATTGTTCTGAGCGGTCAGGACGAAGGATCTGTATAAATGAAATCAGAAAATTATCTCCAACCGAATTTAAAGAATCAGAATTTGCCACATTAAATCCCTCACCCGGATCAAAATACCCCGACGGTATGCATACTTTTTGTGTTACTGATAACTTTATTATTGTCGATGGCAAAAGCGAATGCTTTATCTGGCAGGCCTTTGCACGAAAGGTGTCTGCTAAAATCAACAAGGTCATTAAATAGTTTACAATGAAAAACACATACAAAACCTTGCTTATATTCTTATTCGGCTTCCTGAGTATAGGGAATGTTTCGGCCCAGCTAAATATTTCCGATGCTTCAATAATAGCCAGGCTATATCATGATGTTTTTATTCTTGCATCCGATTCGCTTCAGGGGCGTGAGGCAGGAACTGTTGGAGAGAAAATGGCATCTGATTATATTTCAAAGCAAATGCTTGCAATAGGGTTATTGCCGAAAGGAGATACTGTTGGGTCGTACCTGAGTGAATTCAGGATGAATTTCCCGGTGATATTTGAAAACACATTGCTTAAGATAAACGATATCAGTTTTAAGCCCGGTGAAGAGTTCGGCGCAACTGATCTGTCAGCATCAGGAAATATTACAGCTCCCCTTATAAATATCGGCAAAGGAGATACAGGTTCCAGATTTTATCAGGATGGCAGCAACACTGTTAACGAAGTGACAGGCAAAATAGTTATTATCGATATTGACGGATCAGCAAAAGATGATAAAACCGAACTGATTGAAAATATAATTGCCAGGGTAAAATCGGTTGTTCAAAAAGGTGCTATAGGAGTAATTTTGCACAACAGTTCGCGCAAAGCCACCGAAGATGTTCTTTTCGGCTCACCTTTCACGGAGTCACTTTCGGTTCCGGTAGTTTATATCGCCCGTCTGCCATTTAACAAAATCCGCAAGTTCAAATCAGCCAACTGTTCATTGTCTGTCGAAATTGACCGGACTGTCTCCAAACCAGCGAATGTTATAGGATGGATTGACAATAAATCGGTCAAAACAGTTGTAATTGGCGCTCATTACGATCATCTGGGTATCAAAAAAGCGAAAGGAAGTTCTGACAAAACGCCTCAGGTTCATAACGGTGCCGATGATAATGCCAGCGGAACGGCCGCCTTGCTTGAGCTTGCACGGTGGGCAATTGCGGATAAAAGCCTGAAGTATAATTATGTTTTCGTGGCTTTCAGCGCCGAAGAAGAAGGTCTTTTTGGCTCAAAAGCTTTTGTCAGCCGTAAATGGGTGAACAATGATAATATCATTTACATGCTTAATATGGATATGGTAGGCCGGCTTGGTTGCGATGGTGACACCATTAGTGTTCTTGGCGTGGCATCTTCAACCGTTTGGGAACCAGCTATTGATTCCATTGCACACCCGGACTTTTCAATTAAGAAAATTTATGGCGCTCCTGCCTTTTCGGATCATTCGCCTTTTCTGAAGAAAGGTATCCCTGTTCTTTATTTTACTACGGGTCTTCATCCTGATTATCATACACCGAAAGACGATACTGAATTGATCAACTTTAAAGGATTGACGGAACTTTTGGGCTATATGGAGCATTTTATCCGGTCAGCCGAAGCATTACCCAAAATTCCATTCCAAAAGATCAGCACTTTGCAAAATACCAGGGCGTATATTCAGACTTTTAACTAAGTCCCTCCTTCTTAGTAGCCAAAAGCATTATATTGAATGTAAAATCAATATTTTGAGTGTTATTTTTCTCTATCAGAAAAACAATAATTCCTGCCAGGCTGAAAAAAGGAAGTAGCATCAGAAGGAGAAAATATGGAATTGTTGAAAGCATTTTAGCGAATGCTTTTTTTCTTTTCCATATTTCAGGAAACGAACGCATAAAGCGCATATATAATGCATACGCCGTTGACCCGAATCCGCCAAAGCTATCAACCGATTCAACATTAAAACCACTTATTCCGGATAATTGCCTGAGGTTGAAAGCTGTATGGCGATACCTGTCCTCTGCACTCCATACCGGGTAAATAAAATCGGAAGTGAGTAGCAGTTTCCCACCGGGTTTCAGCACACGGTTTATTTCCCTGAAAAATTCTTCCGGCCGGTCTATCACCGATAACACCTGGAAACACGCAACTCCATCCAGCGAACTGTCAGCAACCGGCAAGGCTTTCCCGTCTTCAATCCAATACGTGGTAAGCTTTTCGAGCTGATTAAAACCCTCTGTTTTATAATGCCGCTTTGTGTTTGTGGTCAGGTATTCGTCGGCACCGGCAAAATATTTTCTATAAGGCTGATCACCTGCGCCTATATCGAGCCAACGGCCTGAAATATCAGGTGAAAGATGTTTTAGTTTAGTGTGCATCATTGCCTTATGGATATCGAACTGCATCAGATGCAGGTATTCCGAGAGCAAAGCGGCAGGACGAAAGTTCATAAAATCTGCATTTTATGCAAACTTAGTGAATCGCGTTGTATCCAGCGGATAACTTTTATACATTTGTGATAAAATTCAAGGTTTATCAGAAATTAGTATCCGCATTATCTGTTTTAGTTTATGCCCATGAAAACAACCCCGAAGCTCGAAAATTTGCCCAATATAGGTCCAACGCTTGCCGGTCTGCTCAGGGAAGCAGGAATACAATCGCCTGATGATTTGTACGAAACAGGAGCAATCCAGGCATTTTTAAGAATTAAAGCTGTTGATTCTGATGCCTGCTTAAGCAAGCTTTGCGCTCTCGAAGGTGCCGTGGAAGGAATCAGGTGGCATCATCTGTCGTTGGAAAAGAAAGCCGAACTGAAACATTTTTTTAAACTTGTAAATAAGTAAGATCCCCCAGCTGTTTCCATTCCTTAAATGTGCTGTACAATTCAAAATAAAACATCAAAGCAGTTGCCGGAATTTCATTAATTTAGCCAATAATTTATCTTAACTTTAACATCACTATATGATTCACTTTAAAGAATTCCTCATGTTTATAATGTTATTTGTTCTTGTGTTTCCTGTTATCGCCGCTGAAAATCAGGGCATAACAAATGGAAATGATACTATTCGTAGCCGGATGACACAGGACGAAACCGTTCTCTTTAACATGATCAACGATATGCGGATTCAGAATAAGCTTCCGGCTATTCCTTTTTCGTCTGATTTGTGCAAAGTGGCAAATACGCATATTGCCGATCTTATTAAATACAAACCACAGGATAAAGGCTGTAGCCTTCACAGCTGGAGCGGCTCAGGCAAATGGACATCGTGCTGCAATACCAAAGAGGTTTTCGGAATTCAATGTATGAAATCGAAACCCAGGGAAATTACCGGCTACAAAGGCGATGGTTTTGAACTGATTTACTGGGGCGAAGATAAAGCAACTCCCGAAGAAGCTGCTGCATTGTGGAAACAGGTTGACGCTTCGTCGGATATGATATTGAGCCGTGCCAAATGGAGCGGCTATCAATGGAAAGCGTTGGGCGTAGGAATGAAAGACGGTTATGCCATACTCTGGCTTGGCGATTCAATTAATTCGAAAGCACAGGACAATTTGCCCGACTATATACCCGAAGTGGCAAAACCAGCCGCAAAAGCTGCACCTGTAGTAAAACAACCGGTTATAGAAAAAGAAATTGCTAAGTCTAAACCAGAGGCCACAAAACCTAAAACGGAATCGTTACCCAAAAGCAGTAATGTCAGCGAAACGGCTGTAAAACAACCTGTCAGCAACATTAACGGTAAATTTTTCATCATAGCCGGCAGCTTTGCAACATCAGAAGCAGCAGGCAAGGAATTAAAGATTATTAAACAAAAAGGTTATCCGGCAGCCTTTATTCTCGAAGGCGAATCACTATTTCGTATCGCGCTTACATTTTTTGATACAAAGGATAAAGCGGATATTGTGAAAAATGAGCTGAAAGATATTTTTCCGGGGGTATGGGTGTATAGGAAGTAAGGTATAAGAAGTAAGGTATAAGAAGTAAGGTATAAGAAGTAAGGTATAAGAAGTAAGGTATAAGAAGTAAGGTATAAGAAGTAACGTATAAGAAGTAAGGTATAAGTTGTAAGGTATAAGTTGTAAAAGTTTAAAATTCCGACTTTCGACATCCCAAATTCCCAACTCCAGGGTCCAAATTCCAAAATCAAAATCCGCATTCTGATATTCCTGTTGCTATATCCGATGTCCTCATCCGAAATAAAAATTCCGTGTTAATCTCTGCTTAAATTAGGCAAGTGTCCCTTCCCCTTATCCGCGTTCCAAATTCCGATATCCGCAATCCGACATCCGACATTTCTCCTCCCCCCTGTGCAAAACTCATTCATAACTTCCGGCTGAAAGCATACAAACCTTTGCAGGATTAAAGTATATTTGCCGCCTCACTATGGAAACGACAGGAAATTATAACGAAGAAAGCATCCGGTCACTCGACTGGAAGGAACATATCCGGCTTCGCCCCGGTATGTATATTGGCAAATTAGGCGATGGCTCATCCCACGATGATGGTATCTATGTGCTTATCAAAGAAGTGATTGATAACTGTATCGACGAGTTTACCATGGGTCATGGCCGTAATATTGAAGTCACCATTAAAGAACATCTGGTTACCATTCGCGACTATGGCCGGGGTATTCCTCTTGGCAAACTGGTTGAATGTGTGTCGCAGATCAATACCGGTGCAAAATACGATTCGAAAGTATTTAAAAAAGCTGTAGGTTTAAACGGAGTAGGTACCAAAGCGGTTAACGCACTTTCGAGTTTTTTCTCAGCGCAGGCCATACGCGTAGGACGTGCCAATACGGTAGAATTCAGGCAAGGCGAACTGATCAACGAAACCGGTGAACAGGCTTCCGATCTCAGGAATGGAACACTAATTACGTTTACCCCTGATGCTGAGCTTTTTGGAAACTATCATTTCCTTAAAGAGTACATTGAGCAGATGCTATGGAACTATTGTTACCTGAACAATGGCCTCACCATTATTTTCAACGGTCAACGCTTCCTGGCAAAAAACGGCTTGCTCGATATGCTCGAAAAGTCGAATAACGGCAACGAAATCAATTACCCTATCATTCATATAAAGGACGAAGATTTCGAATGTGCCTTTACTCACAGTGCCAAACAATACGGTGAGGAGTACTATTCATTCGTCAACGGCCAGCACACCACACAGGGAGGCACACACCTTGCCGCTTTCCGCGATGCGTTGGTAAAAACCATACGCGATTTTTTTCAAAAGGACTTTGAATACAGCGATATACGCTCATCCATAATAGCGGCCGTAAGTATAAAGGTAAGTGAGCCTTTATTCGAATCGCAGACTAAAACCAAGCTCGGATCGCAGCATATTGAGCCGGGTGGAATCACCATTACCAAATTTATTACTGATATACTGAAGAAGAAGTTGGATAACTTTCTTCACATGAATTCCGAAACCGCCGAAGGACTTTACAGGAAAATTCTTCAATCGGAGAAAGAACGCAAGGATATGGCCAGCATTAAAAAACTGGCTAAGGAAAGCGTGAAGAAAGTCAGTCTTCACAACAAAAAAGTCCGCGATTGTCGCCTGCATTACAACACCAACGATGCCCGCCGCCTCGAAACTACCTTGTTTATCACCGAGGGCGATTCGGCCAGCGGATCCATCACAAAATCGCGTGATGTAAATACACAGGCCGTTTTCAGTCTTAAAGGCAAGCCGCTTAATTGCTATGGTAAGAGCAAAAAAGTAGTTTACGAAAACGAAGAGTTCAACCTGTTGCAATCTGCGCTGAATATTGAAGACGATCTGGAAAACCTTCGCTACAACAATATTGTAATTGCCACCGATGCCGATGTTGACGGAATGCATATCCGCCTGCTGCTGCTGACTTTTTTCCTGCAGTTTTTCCCCGACCTGGTAAAATCAGG
This sequence comes from Bacteroidales bacterium, assembly GCA_038249635.1. Classification (GTDB taxonomy): domain Bacteria; phylum Bacteroidota; class Bacteroidia; order Bacteroidales; family UBA4417; genus UBA4417. The sequence goes on from JBBSDG010000144.1 coordinate 8,692, forward strand.
CCATGTTTACATACTACAGACACCACTTTTCAGAGTCAGGAACAAGAAAAAAACCAACTATTGCTATTCGGAACAGGAACGGCAGGAATCGGTGAAAGAGTTGGGCCCAAATCCTGAAATTACACGTTTTAAAGGACTTGGAGAAATTTCGCCTGATGAATTCCGTCATTTTATCGGAGCCTCCATGCGACTAGATCCTGTTATACTGAAACACCTTTCGGAAATTGATGCTATCCTTTCGTTTTACATGGGCAGCAATACACCCGAACGGCAACTATTTATTATCGATAACCTTAGGAATGACGGGGAGATTGAAGAGAAGATATTGGAAGAAGTAGCCTAAGTTTTAGATCAAGGTTAGCCAAAACTCGAATCAAAGTCACTCAAATACTGAAACTCAGTCGAACCTTATCGCTTTTACAGGGCTGATGCGGGCAATAATAAATGATGGCAGAATAAGCATCAGTGTACAAGCTATCAATGTGCCGACATTTAGCAGCAGCAGGTGTACCATGTTGAGATTAATAGGAACCACCGACATAAAATACGATTCCTGCGGCAGACTGACAATACTGAAATATTGTTGAAGCAGGCAAATGCTTATGCCGGCAATATTTCCATACAACATTCCTTTTCCAACAATGTAAGCAGCATTATAAAGAAAAATGCGTCGAATACTCAGGTTACGGGCTCCCAGCGCTTTCAGAATACCTATCATACTTGTCCTTTCCAGGATAAGTATCAATAAAGTTGAAATCATAGCCATTCCCGAAACCAGCACCATCAGCACGAGTATAATGATCACGTTCATATCCTGAAGATCGAGCCAGTCGAACATCTGCGGGTAAAGATCGCGTATAGTCTTGGAATTCAGATCATATCCAACTTCCTTGTAAACAATTTTTCCCATTTTATCCAGCTCGCTGAAATCATTGATATACACATCAAATCCCGAAACCAAATCGGTACTCCAGCCATTCAGTTTCTGAATCTGGCGGATATCGCCAAAAATAAATTTCAGATCAAATTCACCCAGCCCTGTATTATAAATGCCTGAAACATTGAACCTCCGGGCACGGGCAAGGTTGTCGATGATAAAATACATTCGCAACGGATCACCGGTTTTGATTTTTAGTAGATCAGCCAGAGTCTGTGAGATAATAACTGAATTACTGGCAGCGGTATCCTTAGTAGAAAAACCCTTTCCTGAAACCAGCTTATCATTAAAAAATGACCAATCGAAATCGGAGCCAACACCTTTAAATACGACGCCTTGTATCTGATCTGTGGTCTTTATAATACCAGCCTTAGTGGCAAAAACCTGAATATGCTTAATACCCTTATTTTTGGCAAG
>JBBSDG010000145.1:0-10020 GCA_038249635.1 Bacteroidales bacterium
TATGGCAGAAATTAAACCCGCAGAAGTAACTGCAATACTGCGGCAGGAATTGGCCGGTTTTTCAACTGAAGCCGAAATCAAAGAATTTGGATCGGTGCTGCAGGTTGGCGACGGTATAGCACGTGTTTACGGCCTTTCGAATGCACAGTCGGGTGAACTTGTAGAATTCACTAAAACAAATACGAAAGGTATTGTTTTGAACCTCGAAGAGGATAATGTCGGTGTGGTTCTTCTGGGAGAATCAAACAGAATTAAGGAAGGTGACAAGGTAGAACGCACCAAGCGTATTGCCAGCATCCGCGTTGGTGAAGGCATGCTTGGTCGTGTTATCGACACACTCGGCAATCCTATCGATGGCAAAGGCGAAATCAAAGGCGAGCTTTTTGAAATGCCCCTTGAGCGTAAAGCCCCTGGTGTAATTTTCCGCCAGCCGGTTACCGAAGCTCTGCAAACCGGTATCAAAGCCATTGATGCCATGATTCCTATCGGACGCGGACAACGCGAACTTATTATCGGCGACCGCCAGACCGGGAAATCAGCCATTGCCATTGATACCATTATAAACCAGAAAGAATTCTACGAAAAAGGCGAACCTGTATTTTGTATTTATGTGGCTATCGGACAGAAAGGATCGACGGTAGCTAATATTGTAAAGACACTTGAGGATCACGGAGCTATGCCATACACGGTAATCGTTATGGCTACCGCCAGCGACCCGGCTGCCATGCAGTTCTATGCTCCTTTTACCGGTGCTGCCATAGGTGAGTATTTACGCGATACCGGACGTTCCGCTTTGGTTATTTACGATGACCTTTCGAAACAGGCAGTTGCTTACCGCGAAGTTTCGTTGTTGCTACGCCGCCCGCCCGGACGTGAAGCATATCCCGGCGACGTATTCTACCTGCATTCACGCCTGCTCGAACGTGCTGCCAAGATCATTGAAAGCGATGAAGTGGCAAAACAAATGAACGATCTGCCCGAATCCATAAGGCATCTTGTAAAAGGCGGAGGTTCACTCACCGCTTTGCCAATTATTGAAACACAGGCTGGCGACGTTTCAGCCTATATCCCTACCAACGTAATTTCAATTACCGACGGACAGATATTCCTCGAAACCACCCTTTTTAACTCTGGTATTCGTCCTGCCATCAACGTTGGTATTTCGGTATCACGTGTAGGCGGAAATGCCCAGATCAAAGCCATGAAAAAAATAGCCGGTACACTTAAGTTAGCTCAGGCTGAATACCGCGAACTTGAAGCATTCTCAAAATTTGGTTCCGACCTGGATGCTGCTACCAAAAATATCCTTGATAAAGGTGCCCGTAACGTTGAAATCCTGAAACAACCTCAATATTCTCCGGTTCCTGTTGAAAAACAGATAGCCATTATCGCCTGCGGAACTCGTGGATTATTGCAGAAAGTACCCATCCATTCGATTCATGATTTTGAAACAGAATACCTCCATACGCTCGAAACCAGTCATAAAGAACTTCTGGCCGACCTTAAACAGGGAAAACTCGATGACGAAATTCTGAAAACAATCGATAAGGTTGCTAAAGAAGTTGCTGCAAGATATGTGAAATAAAATTTCTTTACTTTCATAGATTTGAAAGAATGGATATTAAGTTATTGATTAACAGATTTATATGGCGAATTTAAAGGAAGTAAGAATCAGGATCGCTTCGGTAAAATCGACACAGCAGATCACAAGTGCCATGAAAATGGTTGCTGCTTCGAAGTTGCGCAAGGCTCAGAATGCGATTCTGAAAATGCGTCCCTATGCCGCAAAGCTAAAGGATATACTTCAAAACCTGAGCGCATCTCTTAATTCGAACGACGATAATGTACTGGCACAGGAACGCAAGCCGGAAAAAGTCCTGCTTGTTGTAATTACATCAAACCGTGGTTTATGCGGTGGTTTTAATTCCAACATTCTGCGCGCTACGGTGCAAAAAATACAGAATGATTATTCTAAACAGTTTGAAGCCGGAAATGTCAGCATTATGACAATCGGGCGTAAGGGAAGCGAGTTTTTCGGCAAACGTGATTATAACGTGGTTTCAACCCACGATGTAATCTTCGACAGTCTTACTTACGATAACGTATCAGTGATTTCCACTTCAGTGATGGATGCTTTTATCTGCCATAAATACGACAGGGTTGATATCATCTATAACCAGTTTAAAAATGCCGCAGTTCAGTTTGTAACGGTCGAGCAATTCCTGCCGGTTGAAGCACCGGTTATAGATCCTTTGATTACGAAAAACAACATCGACTATATCTTCCTGCCTTCGAAAGAGGAAATTGTAACGGAACTAATTCCAAAATCGCTAAAGATACAATTTTACAAAGCAGTTCTCGATTCATATGCTTCGGAACATGGAGCGCGTATGACCGCCATGCACCAGGCCACCGATAATGCGGGCGATCTGATCAAGGAACTTAATCTTGCCTATAACAAAGCCCGCCAGGCTGCTATTACAAACGAAATCCTGGAAATTGTAAGTGGTGCCGAAGCATTAAAGAATTCTTAAGCGGTAGCTGAACAGTTTAATCCCTGGATTGTTTTTAATGTATCATCTGGTGCAGACACTACAAAACTTAAAAATTATATGCTATGATAAAAGAAGCAGTTGAAAAAGCCATTATTATCCAGATAAAGAATGAAGAACACTCCTCAAGATTGTATTTATCCATGGCATCGTGGTGCCAGGTAAATGGTTATCCCGGTGCCGCTGCATTTCTTTACAAACAAACCGATGAAGAACGTATGCACCAGCTCAAATTTGTGCATTATCTCAATGACAGGAACGGGTATAGCAAATTGCTGGCACTCGATAATCCCTCGGCCGAATACAGTTCCCTGCTCGATGTATTCGAAAAAGTAATGATTCATGAAGAATTTATTACTGCCTCCATTAACGAACTTTACGAAGTAGCTCTGAACAATAAAGATTATACCACCGGGAGTTACCTGCAATGGTTTATAAATGAGCAGATTGAAGAAGAAAGCACCATGCACGGCATTCTTGATCAGATGAAATTAGCCGGAAACGAATCCGGAGGTTTGTTTTTGATCGACAAAGAACTCGCCACTCTGGCTGCGGCAAAAGTTGTTGCTGCTCCTACTGTTGAATAAGTTTCAGAAAATTATTATCTAAGCCGCTTCTTTAACTGGGTGGCTTTTTTCAGTTTTAGATTACGTTTGTATGTTTTTTTAGTTTATTTTCATAGAATAAACTGAATTATAGTTACTTGAAATTTTAATAATGGAAATGGAAAACGTTGAAAAAACAAATATCTTTGTATTATTATGACAGCAGTTTTAGGAATATTAAATAAACAGGCAGTTGCAATTGCAGCAGATAGTGCTGTTACCATTGGTGATCCAGTCAATCATAAAATATTCAATAGGGCAAATAAAATATTTACTTTATCAAAATTTCATCCTATAGGAGTTATGATTTATAATTCCGCCAATTTTATGGGGACTCCTTGGGAAACCATAATTAAAATTTATCGCAAGCAATTAGTTGATAAGCGTTTCCCAACTGTAAAATTTTATCAGGAAGATTTTATTTCTTTTTTGAAAAGCCGAAATTTTTTTACTGCTGAAAGTGATCAAAAAGGATTTTTATATGGTTTTGCTCATACTCTCGTAGGCACTTTAATTAAAGAAGTTGCTTTGGCAAACAGGCTATTGATTGAATCTCCTACTGATGAAAACAAGAATCAGTTCTTAATTATTCTTGAAGAGAAAACAGATTTATATATTGAACAATTCAACAATCAAGGGGATTTTTGTAATGATTTTATTGATTATAAGTTCGCTGATTTTGAGGACTATGCAAATGAATTATTTGACGAATTAATTAATCAAAATTTTACAGTAAACGGTTATATTGTTAGTGATTCACTAAAGTTAAAACTAAAACAGCTAATATTTGTTTACTTAAAAACGAAAGAGAATTTCACTAGTTTTTCAGGTTTAATCTTTACCGGTTTTGGAGAGGATGAAATTTATCCAAGTTTGGTTCCTTTAAATATTTCTTTAGCTTTGCAGAGCCGCCTGCGTTGTTACGTGGAAACGAGTAGTGAAGCATTAATAACCAATGAAAATGGTGGAGCAATACGTCCATTTGCACAAACAGATGTTATAAATACCATACTCACTGGAATTGATCCAACACTTGACAATATATACCTGCAAAATTTTGAAACCTATTTTAATAAATACAATAAATTCATACTGGACAATATTGGTGACTCAAACCCCGTTTTATCAGCTCAAATAAAAGGACTTGATGTTAAGCAGTTTATGAGTGAGTATGAAAGTAAAAATTTGGAAACAAAACAAACTAATTATATTTTTCCTTTGATGGATGCTGTGAGTAGTTTGTCGAAAGAGGACCTTGCAGAAATGGCTGAAAGTTTAATATACCTGACTTATTTAAAAAGAAGAATGACTAATGCAGAAGAAAGCGTAGGTGGACCGGTTGATGTCGCAATTATTTCAAAAGGTGATGGCTTTATATGGATAAAACGCAAACATTACTTTAAACCCGAGTTAAATCAGTTCTTCTTTGCCAATTATTTTAAAAACAAATAGCATGAAAAAAATATCGCTAAATACCTCTGAAAATCAGGATTATTGGATGGAAAAAGATATTCTTTCTGCTTTCAGACAACAGCCTGTAAAAAATAATCAGATCCAACAGGGAATGTCTCCCTTCGAAATCGCAGATATTATCTCCGATAGTCTAATCGATATTGTAAAACAGCAATTTGAAACGTCAAAAGAGGAATATCTTTCTAATAGCAAATAGGCTGTTTTGAATATGCTCGCTTACTAAGGAATTTCCTCTTTATTTTCTATTTGTAACAAGCAGACATAACTGTATTATCTAACCAGTCCTTTATGTTAAATATCGCGTTATTTGGCCCTCCGGGAGCGGGAAAAGGAACCCAGTCAGAATTCCTGATCAATAAGTACAACTTGTTTTACATTTCAACCGGGGATCTTTTGCGCAAAGAGATTGCAGAGAAAACCCGTCTGGGTATGGAAGCGCAGAGCAGCATTGCTTCCGGCGGACTGGTTTCGGACGAAATTATCGTTCAGATTATTGAAAAAACAATTACCGATAATCCGGATTCCAACGGGTTCCTGTTCGACGGTTTTCCCCGTACCTATATACAGGCGTATATTCTTGAAGGTTTGATGCTGAAACTGAATACATCGCTGAATTGCCTGATAAGCCTTGCCGTGCCTGAAGAGGAATCTGTGGCTCGCTTACTGAACCGGGGCAAAACCTCAGGCCGCAGCGATGATAATGAGAAGGTTATACGAAACAGACTCAAAGAATATAACGAAAAGACATTGCCGGTCCTGCAGTTTTACAAGGATAAAGGCATTTATGTGGAAGTTAATGGAATCGACAGCATCGAAAATGTAAATCTGTCCATCACAAATATTATTAACCACGAGCTTAGCAAAAGCCTTTTCAATATTGTTCTTTTTGGATATCCAGGTTCCGGCCGCGGTTCGCAGGGGAAAGCTCTGGCAAAGGAATTCGGCCTCGAATATGTGGCAACCGGTGCTATGCTTGAGCAGGAAATTGCATCCAATTCGGAAACGGGAAGGAAAATCACAGACTTGTATGAAAACGGACAACTTGTTCCTGATGAAATCGTGGTTCAGCTAATTGAGAAAAAACTGGCCAATTCAACAGGTGTGAAAGGATTTATCTTCAAAGGATTCCCTCGAACATTGGTGCAATCCTATATACTTGACGGCTTATTGAAAAAATACGGATCAGCCATTTCTAAAATTATTGAGATAGAAGTGCCTACGCTTGAATTGATAAGCCGCCTGGATGAAAGAAGCAAAACCGGGAATTGTATGCCTTACGACAACAGCACGGCCAAAATTGTAAAACGCCTGCAGGAGCACGAAACCAAGACTGTGCCGGTAATTCAGAAATATAATCAGTTGCATGGAGTGATCAAAATAGACGGACTTGGCACTTTCGATGAAGTATTTGGCCGGATTGCCGCCGCCATGGAAAACGGGTTTAAGAATCTGCGGTAGCTGTTCTTTATTCATGGGAAGGCATAAAAAACGGTGGAAGTTACCTCCCACCGTTTAAAGATCACAGCCAGTAACTGTGGTTTCCCTCTGCCAAAAGAAATTTCTTATTGATGTATTATACCAACATATTATCTCAGAAAAGAATAAAAATCGTGCTAAAAATTTAACATTCCGGCGAAATAACAAATCATTAACAGGTATTACAGACTGAACTAATAGTAACAATCATACAGATAGCGTGTTATGAAAATAAAGAGATGTTAAAATTTATTATTGATGCAGGGATAGTTAGGCAATAACACTGTATGCGAGTTCCAAAAAGGGAAAACGCTTCCGTTATGGATCATTTCTATCTGATATTGGGAATTGCGGTTTACTTATAAACTTAGATATTGAAAGGAATACCGCGGTTTCACACTCCGCCCTTTATTGTTTTTAGAAGGCAAAAACAAAGCTAAAATCGTATAATTTTGAGTGCCTTCCCCGTATTCAGGAATCCTCTGATAATCTGTTGCACATCGCGGTTATCGTTATATCGCTTTATGCTTTCCCTTATTTGAGCGGGATCATCAATACTGTCGGCGCGGTTCATCCATCCGAAACCGGCAAAAACATTATTTTCGATAAGTACCACCGATACTTCATCCTCGTTACGGCCATGGTCAATTATAGCCATATCCGACCATTTGTGATGAAATTCAGCCAGCGCGGCATCCACTCTCATGTTATAGGATTCTGCAGGTTCAGTACCAATGCAAGCACCTTTGCATTGCCCGATTGAATGCTGGAAACAGGCTCCGTGATTCTGATACAGGCCGCATAATTTCTGGCAAAGATCATATTTAGCCACAATTTCATGCACTAATACAAGTGCTTCATCAAAAGATGCGAAAACGGTATGAGGTCGCCCGGTATTTTTTATTTTTTCGATCTGAATTACATGATAGCCTGCCTGAGTTGTAAAGGAGTATAGTCCGTATTTATATAAAGTACGTCGCTGAAGTCTGTTATGCAGAGGCTTATGCTTCTTTATTTCATCCGATTCGAGCAGTAAAGCAATCAGCTCGCTACCCGTTTCCTCGAAGCTGATACTTGCCGTATTCGAGCGCATTTCGATGGCTCTGCTGGTGCTGCTGTTTTGAAAATGCGTCAAAACTCTGGCGTGAATGTTTTTGCTTTTACCGATGTAAAGTAGTTTTCCATTTTCATCATGAAAATAGTAAACACCCGGAGCCGCAGGTAATTTGCTGAAAATAGAACGATCCAATGACATGTGTAACCCATCGGTTGGAATCTGGCTCAGGGTTGGATCAACAGTAAGTAGCCGCTCGAATAGTTTTACGGTAGCTTCTGCATCTCCGGAGGCACGGTGACGGGAAGTTATATTTATGTCTAAACTGTTGCAAAGGTTTCCCAGGCTGTATGATTTAAATCCGGGCAGCAGTTTACGCGCCATTTTCACCGTACACAAAACCGGTCTTTTATATTTATATCCAAGATTGAGAAATTCCTGCTTAACAAAGCTGTAATCGAAAGCCGCGTTATGGGCAACAAATGTACAGCCCTCAGTAATTTCAACGATAGTGCGGGCAACTTCAAAAAATTTGGGCGCATCTGCAAGCATTTCGTCTGAAATACCGGTAAGGCGGGCAACGAAAGGAGGCACTTTGCATTCAGGATTGATCAGGGTTGAATATTTATTCACAACCCTCATCCCATCGTGTATATAAATGGCTATTTCGGTAATCCGTTCGCGACTGGCATTGCCTCCAGTGGTTTCAATATCTATAATTGCGTACACGTAGCTATAATGTGAGAGTCCAAAGATAGTCTGTAATTTCATTCCCCCGGCAACTATTTTATCAGTATAAACTTACTTAATATAGGAGTTCATTAATTATTCTGCTAATAATCAATATCATACATAAAAAGGTTTCTAAACATACATTGCCGAAATCAAAAAATTCATACCTTTGCCGCTTCTTCAATAAAAAATCACTTATCATGGCACACGAGGTTAAAATTTTTTCAGGCAGAGCTACGCGCTACCTGGCCGAAAATATTGCTCTTAGCTTCGGTACAAAACTTGGCGAAGTTCAGGTTACTGAATTCAGTGATGGAGAATTTACGGTGTCTTTTGAGGAGAATCTTCGTGGTAACGATGTTTACATTGTGCAGTCAACTTTCCCGCCGTCAGAAAACCTGATGGAGTTATTACTGATGGTTGATGCTGCCAAACGTGCCTCAGCAAGGCAGATTACAGCCGTGATTCCTTATTTCGGCTATGCCCGGCAGGATCGCAAGGACAAGCCACGTGTGCCGATTACAGCCAAGTTGATTGCAAACCTGCTTACAGCCGCAGGAGTGCAGCGACTGATAACTATTGATTTACATGCCGATCAGATTCAGGGATTTTTCGATGTTCCTGTGGATCATTTATATGCATCTTCCATTTTTTTGCCATATATCAAAAAACTTAACTTGCCTAACATGGTATTCGCATCGCCCGATACCGGCGGTACACGTAGGGCTGCATCCTATGCCAAAGCTATGGATATTGGATTTGTTATCTGTTACAAACAGCGTTCAAGAGCCAATAAGGTTGATTCAATGTCACTGATTGGCGATGTAAGAGGGAAAGATGTTTTGTTACTCGACGATATTATTGATACTGGCGGAACTATTTCCAAAGCAGCAAAAATTATGATCGACAACGGTGCAGCAAGTGTTCGCGGATTCTGTACCCATCCCATTTTATCGGGCGATGCTTTCCAACGTATTGTTGATTCAGCATTTACCGAAGTAATAGTGACGGATACTATTCCATTGCAAAATACAAGTCCCAAAATTAAAGTACTGACTACTGCCACTTTGTTGGCAGATGTGATAAAAAGGGCACATAATTACGAATCTATTTCATCGCTTTTTAACATCAAATAATATCAATTACTAACAATTAAAAATCAATTCAAATGAAAACAGTATCTATGAGCGGTTCGCTTCGTGCGAACGTAGGGAAAAAAGATGCTAAAATGAACCGCGCAAGCGGCAAAGTACCATGTGTAATTTACGGTGGTAAAGAAGAAATTCATTTTACGCTTGACGGGAAAGTACTCGACACCATCATTTTCACCCCTTACACTTTCCTGATTGACCTTGACATCGAAGGTAGAAAATTTACAACTACCCTTCAGGAAGTTCAATATCACCCGGTTACAGGCAATACGTTGCATGCCGATTTTTTGCAGGTAACTAAAGGGAAGCCAATTATTGTAAGCCTTCCTATACGTGTTGATGGAAATTCACCCGGAGTTTTGCGCGGAGGTAAACTTGTTAAGAAATTCCGTAAGCTGAAAGTTAAAGGTCTTTCTGAACATATGCCGGAAGAAATCGTTATCAATATTTCAGCAATGGAAATTGAAGACAGCCTCAGGATCAGCGATCTTAAAATACCTAATATCGAAATTCTTGAAGTGAAGGGTAACCTGTTAATCCAGGTTGCTTCCACACGTGCTGTTGAACCTGTAGTTCCAGGAGCAAAATAAGCCGAATAAGCATTTAATGCTTTTTGAAAGGTGCAAGGTTCTGAACTTTGCACCTTTCTTGTTTTTGTTACCTTAAAAAGCTAAAAGGAATTTTGGTTCAATACAGAATTTCAAATTCCAGGCTCTGTGGGGCGGGATTGCAAATCCCGCCCGGCTTAAGGTTCTGAACTTTGCACCTTTCTTGTTTTTGTTATCAGTAAAAAGCGTAAAAATATTTGGTTCAACACGGAATTACAAATCCCGCCTAACTTGATTTAGCACCTATGGCTTTTAGGAAGCTGCAAGGCCTATATCCATGCACCTTCCTGCCCTTTTATCCGGAGCTACTGATTTTATGCCAATCCTTACTTTCAGGAATCACACATGGCGTTAATTCTGATTGAAAAA
>JBBSDG010000146.1:0-9925 GCA_038249635.1 Bacteroidales bacterium
CTGGCCTTCCTTGTAATGGCTTGAGTTTGATGGCGACCATAGTTTGCCATTGGCTTCGATGGAATATTGTACATTGGGAACCTGCGAGCATGGATACATCTGCCCATCCTGCATAGCAACGGTATAAACAAATGGTTTGAACGTAGATCCTACCTGACGGCGGGCAACAACCACATGATCATATTTAAAGAACCTGAAATTAATGCCACCTACATAAGCCCTAACATATCCGGTTTGTGGCTCCATCGACATTAGCCCGGCATGCAGAAACCATTTGTGATATTTAATAGAATCCATGGGACTCATAATGGTATCAATATCACCTTTCCATGAAAATACCCGCATGGGAATAGGTGTTTTGAATGCCAGATCAATGGAGTCGTTCGACAGGCCTGCCTTTTTCATGCTGCGATACCTGTCGGAGCGCTTTTTTGCTGAATTGAGCAGCATCTTTATTTCCTTAGGATCCGAAAGGTCGAAAGGCGCATGTGAATTTCCTTTCCAGTGCTTGAAAAATGCCGGCTGTATGTCATTGGCCATATGATCAGTAACCGCATCCTCGGCATACTTCTGCATACGCGAGTTGATGGTGGTATAAATCTTCAACCCGTCTTTGTAAAGATTATAGTATGTGCCGTCAGCTTTTTTATTTTTCGAAACCCAACCATAAGCAGGGTCGCGCAGCCAGCGGATCGAATCGGCCATGTATTCATCAGGACTGTCGTAATTGTCTTTTTCCGGTTTACCTGCCATCATAGCTGTTCGCAGGTATTCCCTGAAATAGGTTCCCAGTCCGCTGTTGTGATCCTGTAACGTGTATGCTGACATGTCGAGTGGCATTACTCTTACCGAGTCGTATTGTTTTTCGGTGATATATCCGTTTTCGAGCATCTGGCTCAAAACCACTTCGCGCCTTTTCTTTGAACGTTCTTTGTTGCGGACAGGCGAATAATAGGAGGGAGCTCTCAGTAAGCCAATTAATACAGCCGATTCCTGAATATTGAGTTCGGCAGGTGTTTTATCGAAATAAGTTTTAGCGGCAGATTTTACGCCGTAGGCCAGGCTGCCAAAATCAACCGTATTGAAATACAAAGCGACGATTTCCTCCTTTGTATAGTTACGTTCCAGCTTTATTGCCGTAATCCACTCTTTAAGTTTCGAAAAGCCTGTGCCGAAAATTGTATAGTGCTGTTCGCGGGGAAAAAGATTTTTAGCCAGTTGCTGTGTAATAGTGCTGCCTCCTCCTGTACTTGTTCCGGTAACCATACCTTTTAAAACCCGGAGCAATGCAATGCCGTCAATGCCCGAATGCTTCTCGAAACGGAAATCCTCGGTAGCAATAAGTGCTTTTACCAGCCATGGCGATAATTCCGAGTAATGGATATTGGAACGGTTTTCAAGATAAAATGATCCTAATAATTTCTGATCAGCCGAAATTACCTCGGAAGCCAGCTTGCTTTTAGGATTTTCAAGTTCTTCAAATGATGGCATGAAGCCTAACCATCCCAGGGAGAGTGCTGCAAAAAACAGGGCTATAAACAACAGGGAAATGATGAACCATTTCCAGAACCATTTCACCCATTCGTTTTCGTTCAGATTCTTTTTCTTCATTATTAAAACTAATTTCAGCCCTGAGCATGCACTCAGTTTGCTTGTTTTTTAATAAGTATTCCTACATCCGAAATGCCTTTCAAAGTGTCCTTACGCATGGCCTGGTTTACGGCAATTACATAATTCCCCGGCTTACGAAATTTTACGCCTTTGCGGAAAAGGAACCTGTTGTCCTTATGCTTGCCCATTCCTTTGCCATACCAACTGCCATCGGGAGCGGCAAGTATGCATTCAGCTGTATCAACCGAATAGGTATTGCCGGGATAATACGCAGTGATAAAAAGATAAAGGTTCTGCATGTCGTAATCCGTTGTATTACGGATTTCAAAATAGAAATCATACGATGCCAGCGTATCTTTTGAATCGAAAGAGTAAAAAAGGGTGTCGGAAGCTTTCCATACTTCATTCTTCAAGTGTGCCGTTTCGTTATGAAAAACATCTTTATTACAAGCGGTTGCAGCCAGAATTATAGCAACTATGACTAGTGAAGTATGAACAAAAGAATACCTGAAAGTGATTTTGCGGAGAGCCATGAATAATTTATCTGTCATCAGATTTATAGCAAAATTATTTCTTTTTATCAAACCGGTGCAAATCTTCACTGGCAACAACCAGGCCAATGGCAGGTTTCTTATCCTGTTTTATAGTAAAGTCTTCTATTTTTTCAGGTATTTTCCCTGCTTTGTTCATTGCAATAACTTCTTTGACCCGGGTAACGGTTAAAGCAAACATTTCGTGTTCCTTGCCTTTGTATCCAAACCACATTGTTCCGCCGAAGACATCAATTTTCTGTAAAAGAACATCGCCATGTTTGGTTTTAAGCACAGCATTTTCATCGGGGAAGTCCTTGAGCGCATCGTTATAAGCCTCTACTTCGTAATTGAGGCAGCATTTAAGTTTAGAGCATTGCCCGGCAAGCTTCTGTGGATTTGGCGAAAGTTGCTGAACACGTGCCGATGAAGTGGATACCGAGTGAAATCCACTGATCCAGGTGGAGCAGCATAATTCGCGGCCGCACGATCCTATCCCACCTAATTTGCTGGCTTCCTGGCGCATACCAATCTGACGCATTTCTATCCTGATTTTCAGTTCCTCAGCCAGTATTTTAATCAGTTCACGGAAGTCAACCCTGTCCTCGGCGGTATAAAAAAAGATGGCTTTTGTGTCGTCGCCCTGGTATTCAATGTCATTCACCTTCATCTTGAGTCCGAGTTTTAAAGCTGCGACTCTTGTTTTATAAAGGGCATCGTGTTCGTGAGCAATGGCATGAAGCCATTTATCCACATCGGCCTGTTTGGCTTTTCGGTACAGCTTGCGAATGTCTTCCTTAGCCGGACTTACACCCTTACGGAGCATTTGAAGCCTGGCGGTTTCACCTGTTAAGGTTACAATGCCAATGTCATGACCCGGCGATGCTTCAACGGCGACAATGTCACCGTTATGAATGATAAGTCCTGCCGGAACCCGGAAAAAATCTTTGTGGTTGTTCTTGAACCTGACTTCAGTACAATCGAATTTCGCGGAACTGCCGGGTAATGGGAGTTTGCTCAGCCAGTCGTAGGTAGCCAGTTTGGCGCACTTCTGCTCCGAACCTGCACGGCCCATAAGCGGATTACTGCTGCCACAACAGCCTCGTGATCCTATATTTTCCTTGTTTGATATATTGAGTTGTATGTTTTCTTCCATGTTGGGTAACGGTCTTTCCTCCTGAAACTGTAGCCAAAGACTAACGGAGGTATTGCTGTATTAGTATAAGCCGGATGTGCATTTCAGCGCATTTCGAAATTCTGTTTTCCGGTACGAAGTGACAAATTTACGCTTTTTTGGTTTGAGGCATAGCGGGAATTTTCAGTATCCGTGCTATCAGGTGCGAAAGGTCGGTTAAAACGATTTGTGCATTGGCATTACGCTCAATATGAAAGATGGCGCGGTTAAATTCCTCATCAAATTTTTCGATGTTATGCGGATGGATGTAAGGCGAGAAATTTTTCACAAAAGCCAGTTCATCACCATCGAGCTTTACCAGGTGCTGATTCCCTACATTGTATTGCAGGCAAGTCCTGAACATCTGCAGACTATAAGCCAGCATTTCTTTCTGCTTCTCGCGGCTTCCGTCGCCTAACAGTGATGGTATGGTTTCCTGCAGCTTGTCGTAATCTTTCAGGTTCCCTGCTATGGTGAAGCAGCGCCGCATCCATTCGCGGAAAATAATAAAACGTTCCTGTTCGGTTTGGAGCGAAACGGATCCTGAGCCGGTTTTTCCGGCAAGCATTAAAGCGGTTGTGTAATTCCCATCGGCCAGGCGGGCAATTTTTAATGCTGAAGCTGTATCGATTCCGTTCTCACTTTCCAAACCTTGCTGAATATCCGTATCCGCTAACCTTGGAAATTTTATAAGCTGTGCCCGCGAAAGTATGGTAGCTATGATCTGATCCTGATTTTCGGAGATAAGGATAAAAAGTGTTTTGGCCGGTGGTTCTTCCAGATTTTTCAGCAACTTATTGGCCGATTGTATGTTCATCTTCTCAACCATCCAGATAATCATCACCTTATACTCAGCTTCGTATGCCTTGTAAGCTAGTGTACGGTTAATGCCATCGGCATCTTCGGCATTGATAAATCCCTGTTTCTTTTCAATTCCTATTTTATCGTACCAGTCGGGCAATGTAACATAGTAGCTGTCCTGTAGCAGGAATTCACGCCAGGGTACAATAAAGTCTTTGCACATGATTTTGGTGCCAGTAACTTCTTTTGTACTGTTAATCGGATACAGAAAATGAAGGTCAGGATGTATAAGTTTGCTATATTTCCGACATGAGGGACATTCGCCGCAGGAATCCTCGGGAGTACGTTTGCGGCAATTGATGTACTGGGCATAAGCCAAAGCAAGTGCCAGTTTGCCCGAACCTTCAGCCCCCAGGAAAAGCTGGGCGTGGCTAACACGGTTATCGATAACGGTGCGTTTAAGGCGTTGTTTCAGAGGCTCCTGGCCTATGATATCACTAAATTTCATAACGTATCAGGTGGTAAAACTTACGGCCAAAGGTAAGATTTATTTTACCATCCTTGGAATTACAATAATGGGCTGTAAAAGAAAGAATTTCCTGCAATTTAAATTACAAATATCAATTGCTTTATTGATTTATGTAATCATGATGATGAGGACTAAATCGAGAGAAAGATGAGAAAGAAGTTGATTTAAAACCCGCCTGCTTTCACTTCTTTTTTCTGTGCGCCAATTTTTGCTCCCAGGAATTCCCGGTTCATGCGGGCAATATTATCGATGGAAATTTCTTTTGGACATTCAGCTTCGCAAGCTCCTGTATTTGTGCAATTACCGAAACCAAGCTCGTCCATTTTGGCAACCATAGCCTGAACCCTTTTAGTTGCCTCAGGTTTGCCTTGCGGCAACAACGACAAGTGCGAAACTTTCGCTGCAACAAACAGCATGGCAGATGCATTTTTACATGCAGCCACACATGCGCCGCAACCAATGCAGGCTGCCGCATCCATGGATGAATCAGCATTTTGCTTTGGAATCAAAATAGCATTGGCATCGGGAATTCCTCCGGTATTGGCCGAAATAAATCCACCTGCCTGTATAATTTTATCAAAAGCCTGGCGATCAACCATCAGATCGCGTATTACAGGGAAAGGTTTGGCGCGCCAAGGCTCAATAGTAATGGTATCTCCGTCTTTAAACCTGCGCATATGGAGCTGGCAGGTGGTTACGGCATCGTCGGGTCCGTGAGGGCGGCCGTTGATGTAAAGACTACAGGAACCACAAATACCTTCGCGGCAGTCGTGATCAAATACTACAGGGTCTTCGCCTTTTACAACCTGCTGGTCGTTGAAAACATCAAGCATTTCGAGGAAAGAGCTGCTGTCGCTGATGCCAGTAATTTTATACGTGACAAATTTGCCTTTGGCTTTGGCATTCTTCTGACGCCATATTTTGAGTGTAAAATCCATTTTAATAAGGGTTTAGGGGTTAGGGGTTGGGGGTTAGGGCGGTAGTAGATTAGTAATTCTCACCTTTAATCGGAACCTCGTGTCCTTTTGTTTTATTTTATTTTGTATTCAAGCTTGGTTATTAATGCATTAAGCATTCTTCCTATTTCATTTATTGTATTTTCAATTGCTGAGCATTTTCCTTCGGTTAAGTAATCCTGATTAGTTGAGATAATTATCAAAGTATTTAACTCATAAAGCGATCCCCTTGATATTTCCAGGAACTGTATATAGTTTTTAGTTGTTCCTCTTCCCCAACCTTCTGCTACATTTGTCGGTATTGAAATTGCAGCTCGTCTGGTCTGACTTGTTAAACCTTACAATTCTTCTTTTGGAAAACGTTTAGTCACTTTATAAATTTCATTCACAAGCTCAATTCCTTTTTGCCAGACGATCAAATCCTTAAATGATTCTACCTTTTTATTTTCCATAAATCTGAATGTTAACTCTTATCATAAAATTTGGAGTACGGCTCCCTAACCCCTAAATCCTAATCCCTAACCCCTACTTATAATTCCTCTGCTTCACCTCAATCGCCTCATATTCCAACTGTTCCTTGTTCAGTATAGCATCCTTGCTGTCGCCCGCATATTCCCAGGCTGCCACATACATGAAATCAGTATCATTACGCAAAGCTTCGCCTTCAGGGGTCTGGTATTCCTCACGGAAATGACCTCCGCAGGATTCTTCCCTGTTCAAAGCGTCTATAGCCATCAGTTCGCCAAGTTCGATGAAATCGGCAACCCGGCCTGCTTTTTCCAGTTCAGGATTTACTTCGTTATTTTCACCGGTGATCTTTACGTCTTTCCAAAATTCAGTTTTTACTTCACGAATCATCGTAATAGCTTTCTGAAGTCCTTCTTTGTTTCGTGCCATCCCAACATATTCCCACATAATTTTGCCAAGCTGGCGGTGAAAATGATCAACAGGTTTAGTTCCTTTCACATCGAAAAGCTTTTGCAAACGTGCTTTGACTTGTTTTTCTGCTTCTTCAAATTCAGGATTGTCAGTTTTGAAACGTGGAACATTGATTTGGTCGGCAAGGTAATTCTGCATGGTATAAGGCAATACGAAATAGCCATCGGCCAATCCCTGCATAAGTGCCGAAGCACCAAGGCGGTTAGCTCCGTGGTCGGAGAAATTGGCTTCACCCGCAACAAATAATCCAGGTACTGTTGTCATCAGCTCGTAATCAACCCAAAGCCCGCCCATGGTGTAATGCACTGCAGGATATATCATCATAGGGTTTTCGTACGGATTTTCATCCACAATCTTCTGGTACATCTGGAACAGGTTTCCATAACGTTCCTCAATTACATTCCGGCCAAGTCGTTTGATGGAATCGGCAAAATCAAGGTAAACTGCCAGGCCTGTTTCGCCCACTCCAAAGCCTGCATCACAGCGTTCCTTGGCGGCACGGGAGGCCACATCACGGGGAACAAGGTTACCGAAAGCCGGGTAACGGCGCTCGAGGTAGTAATCGCGGTTTTCTTCAGTAATTTCTTTAGCTTTCATCTTATTTTGACGAAGCGCTTCAGCATCTTCCTTGCGCTTCGGTGTCCATATCCGGCCATCATTACGCAGGCTTTCGCTCATCAGAGTGAGTTTCGACTGGAAATCGCCATGAACCGGAATACATGTAGGATGAATCTGTGTAAAGCAGGGATTGCCGAAAAAGGCTCCTTTTTTATAAGCCTTCCAAATAGCTGTTGTATTGCTGCCCATGGCATTGGTCGAAAGGAAGAAAACATTCCCGTAACCGCCTGTGGCAAGTACCACAGCATGTGCCGAATGTCGTTCAATTTCGCCGGTTATAAGATTACGGGCAATAATTCCACGCGCACGCCCATCAATTACAACAACATCGAGCATTTCGTGCCTGGTAAATGACTCAACATTTCCAAGACTTACCTGGCGGCTCATGGCGCTGTATGCACCAAGCAACAATTGCTGCCCGGTTTGTCCGCGGGCATAAAAAGTACGCGAAACCTGCGCTCCGCCGAATGACCGGTTATCGAGCAATCCGCTGTACTCGCGTGCAAAAGGAACACCCAGCGCAACCGACTGATCGATGATATTTCCGCTTACTTCCGCCAGACGATACACATTGCCTTCGCGGGAACGGTAATCGCCACCTTTTATCGTATCATAAAATAAGCGATAAACGCTGTCGCCGTCGTTCTGGTAATTTTTCGAAGCATTAATACCACCCTGGGCTGCAATGCTATGCGCGCGCCTCGGGCTATCCTGGTAACAGAAAGCTTTTACCTTAAATCCTAAGGCGCCAAGTGAAGCTGCTGCAGATGCCCCTGCGAGACCAGTACCAACAACTATAATATCGAGTTTCCTTTTATTGGAAGGGTTAACAAGGGCAATGTGATCTTTATAATTGCTCCATTTTGACGGAACAGGCCCCTGAGGTATTTTTGAATTGAGTTTTGTCATACAAATTATGCTTTTATAGGCTGATAATCAGCCATTTTATGTGCCTGTTACTTAACAAACATGAAAAACAATGGGATACTTGCGAATCCCAGCGGAACCAAAATGGAATAGATAGTGCCTACCGCTTTGATGAAAGGCGTGTATTTGGCGTGATTTAATCCCAATGTTTGAAATGCCGACTGAAAGGCATGGTGCAGGTGAAATCCGAGAAATATCATCATTACAACATACAGTATGGCATAAAATTTATTGGCAAAAAGTAAGGTTGCCATCATGTAAAAGTCTTCCTTGCCAATTCCTACAGGCGGATTTACCCAGCCCAGTTTTACAAAATAGAAATTGGTAAAATGCACACACAGGAAAATAAAAATGATGGCTCCGGTGTGGATCATATATTTCGAGAAAAACGAAAGCTGCGAATATCCGTCCACCTTGTAGCGTACCGGTCGTGCCAACCAGTTTTGTATCTGTAGGATAACTCCTATAACGATATGAATACCAAATCCACTTAAAAGGAATATCTCCATTATTTTAATCAGTGGGTTGGTGGTCATAAATTCGACGGCAACCATAAAAGCTGCGCCATCATCATTCAGCATAAGTAGTAAGTTTATTGCCAGGTGTATAACCAGGAAGCTGATTAAAAACAGGCCAGCTAAAGCCATTACCACTTTTTTAGTGATGGATGAGTAAGATAATAATTTATTGCCCATACGATTATTGATTTGATATTTTACCGGCAACACCTGACTTGGCATTGAAAATAATTCATACTTTTGGTTGCCGGATAAGAGGACAAAAGTATAAACAATACCAGTTGATTTCTATTCAAAAAGGATAAAAATAACAATATTCTCAAAGAAAACCTGTATTAGTCGCTAACTCATTAAAAAACAACACTATGCGATACCAGCCAATAAGTCAGAAAATGTATATTCGTAACCGGGCCAAACTTGTTGCGAAACTTCAGCCCGGCTCTCTTGCCATTATTAACTCCAACGATGAAATGCCCCGCTCGGGCGATCAGACTTTTATCTTTCGTCAAAATTCGGATATGTTTTATCTCACCGGCCTCGACCAGGAGAAATGCATATTGACATTGTGTCCCGGCCATCCCATCGAAAGTATGCGTGAAATGCTTTTTACGGTTAAAACCAATGATATGATGGTTGTATGGAACGGTCATAAATATACAATGGATGAAGTGCGCGAGGTTTCGGGCATTCAGAATGTAAAATGGCTGGATGAATTTGAAATTACACTCCGCGACCTGATGTCGAGGGTGCAGTTGGTTTACCTGAATCAGAATGAATATCCAAAATTTATAACCGAAGTTCCCTTGCTGGATCTTCGTTTTGCTGAGAAGATGAGAAATGAATTCCCGGTCCACACATACGAAAGGCTTGCCCCGTTTATCACCGGACTGCGCTTGGTTAAAGAACCTGAAGAAATTGTCCAGATCCAGAAAGCCTGTGATTTTACCAACGAAGGATTCCGCCGGGTTCTTAAATTTGTAAAACCGGGTTTAAAGGAATACGAAGTGGAAGCCGAGTTTACACATGAATTTATTAGCAAAGGAAGCACCGGTCATGCCTATCCGCCAATAGTTGCATCGGGAGCCAACGGCTGTATCCTTCATTATAATACTAATTACAACTTATGTAATGATGGCGATCTTTTACTGATGGATGTGGGCGCCGAATATGGAAATTACGCGGCTGATATGACGCGGACAATTCCTGTAAACGGTAAGTTTTCGCACCGGCAAAGGCAAGTGTACGACTCCGTATTGCGCGTTATGAAAGTTGCTACATCCATGCTTAAGCCTGGTACAACCATTGAAAAATGGCATGCCGAA
>JBBSDG010000147.1:0-9869 GCA_038249635.1 Bacteroidales bacterium
ACAAATCAGTTTTGTTTATGCCAATGAAGCAGATATGCTTAATATGGCGTTATTTGGGAAAACCGCATTGCAATGGAGAAACGAAAATCCTGATGAAGACGGAAACATCAGGGATATGGCAACTATCGAACAATTAGTTGTACTTTCAAACATGGAAAGTATCAACGCCGTTTTGATTCATCAGGGTTTGCTTCAGAGTGAACGTCTCCTTCAATTGAATAAAGTGGCAATTATGCAAATGAATTCATTACTAGAACATAAGCGTACACGAAAATTAAAGTAACTGTTAATACATACATTCATGAAAACTGAAATCTTAACCCGCTTCCTGTCATACGTCGCTATCGACACCCAAAGCGACGATACATCAACAACATTCCCCAGTACGGTAAAGCAGTTCGATATGCTTAACTTGCTTCACGAACAGTTAAAAGCTTTCGGACTGGCTGATGTAAGTATCGATTCCAATGGTTATGTGATGGGAACTTTACCATCGAATACCGCGAAAAAAGTTCCTGTAATTGGTTTTGTATCGCATGTGGATACAAGTCCGGATATGAGCGGAGCAAATATAAAGCCCAGATTGGTAGAGAATTACGATGGGAAAGATATCATTCTGAACCGGGAGAAGAATATTGTGATGACAACAATAGATTTTCCAGAACTGAACGATTACCTGGGGCAAACACTTATTGTTACTGACGGTACAACTTTGCTTGGCGCAGATGATAAGGCCGGTGTAACCGAAATAATGGCTGCCATCGAATACCTGGTTAACCATCCCGAAATTGAGCACGGAACTTTAAAAGTAGGCTTTACGCCCGACGAAGAAGTAGGCCGTGGCGTCGATTTTTTCGATGTGAAAAAATTCGGGGCTGATTTTGCCTACACCATGGATGGCGGCGGTATTGGCGAACTGGAGTATGAAAATTTTAATGCTGCCGGTGCCAAGGTGATCATACAGGGAAGAAATATTCATCCAGGTTATGCCAAGAACAAGATGAAAAACGCCATCCTGATGGCCATGGAGTTCAACTCACTGCTGCCTGTTAATGAGCGGCCGGAATTCACACAGGATTATGAGGGCTTTTACCACCTGATAAAAACGGAAGGATCTGTGGAAAACGCTTTTATTCAATACATTATCCGCGACCATGACAGGCCAAAGTTTGAACTGAAAAAGCAATTCTTCAAAGATTGTGTTGATTTTATGAACAAGCGTTATGGCGAAGGCTGTTTCACGCTCGAAATGAAAGACCAGTACTACAATATGCGCGAAATGGTTGAGCCGGTTTACCATGTGGTTGCCACCGCCCAGGAAGCTATGGAGCAACTTGGAATAATCCCGAAAGTAGTTCCCATCCGCGGAGGTACCGATGGCGCACGACTTTCGTATATGGGACTTCCCTGCCCGAATATTTTTGCCGGCGGACACAATTTTCACGGCAAAATGGAATATGTTCCTCTGGAATCTATGGTGAAAGCGACCGAGGTAATTCTTAAAATTGTTGAGCTATACACTAAGAAATCGTAGCCTTTACTTTGGCTATATCTACTACATAATTACAATATATAGCCATATTAAAAATAGTTTTCATACAATATCGCAATATTTGTTATATTTGTAGCCAGAGTAAAGGCATAAAATATGATCGAAATTGTAGGCCGCGGACCGGAAATAAGGATTATCCGGAAGTTGGAAGTATCGGGTAAATCGGAGTTCCTGGCACTATTTGGCCGCAGGCGCATAGGTAAAACTTTCCTCATCCGGTCGCTGTACCAGGATAATTTTACCTTTTACATTACCGGCATGGCCAATGTGAGTATGCAGCAGCAGTTGATTAATTTCAACCTTAGCTTGCGCAGGCAGGATCCTCAAAACGAATGGGAAGCCCCTACCAACTGGCAGTTTGCCTTTCAACAGTTAATTTCGTTTACCGAAAAATCGAAGAAAGATCGAAAGATTATTTTTATTGACGAACTTCCCTGGTTCGATACCATGCATTCAGATTTTATTCCTGCTTTAGAGCATTTCTGGAATAGCTGGGCATCGGCCCGAAGCGATATCTTTTTAATCGTTTGCGGTTCAGCCACTTCATGGATGATAAATACCTTGATTAACAACAAAGGCGGATTGCACAACCGGGTAACACAACGGATCAGGTTAGAGCCTTTTACCATGTTCGAATGCAGCCAATTTCTCCAAAAGAAGGATGTGCAACTCGATCATTATCAGATTGTTCAAATCTATATGGTAATGGGAGGTGTGCCTTATTATTGGGACACTGTCGAAAAGGGGAAGAGTGCCGCACAGATTATTGAGCAGGAATGTTTCACGGCTAACGGACTGCTACGAACTGAATTTGATAATCTATTCAGATCGCTATTTCAAAAATCAGAACGGTATGTAAATATAGTTAAAGCGGTGTCAACTAAGGCGAAAGGATTGACCCGGGATGAAATTTCAACCCTTTCCGGAATATCAAACGGTGGCGGCCTTACACGCTTGCTCACCGAATTGGAAGAATGTAGTTTCATTTCACGATATGTTCCTTTCGGTAAAAAAAGCAGGGAAAGTCTTTACCAACTGAGTGATATTTATTCGTTATTCTACCTGAAATTCATTCAAAACACATCTTTGAAGGATCAGGATAACTGGCTGAATACCATCGACAGCCCCAGGCACAGAGCATGGTCAGGATATGCTTTTGAACAGGTGTGCCTGAATCATGCACCACAGATAAAAAAAGTGCTTGGAATATCGGGTGTTGAGACAAAAATCTCATCGTGGCGAAGCCGCTCGGATGGCAATGGTGTTCAGATTGATCTGGTTATCGATCGCAGGGATCAGGTAATAAATCTCTGTGAAATGAAGTTTTCGATCAACAAATTTATCATCACAAAGCAATATGCTGAAGAGCTGCGGAATAAAATTGCTTTTTTTAAAAACGACACAAAAACGCGAAAATCAATTTTCCTGACGATGATTACCACTTTTGGTGTTGAAAACAATACGTACTACGGAGGTTTGGTACAAAATGATTTAACAATGGATATGCTGTTTTCGGAATAGATTATGTTTTATAAAAAACCGGTGTAAAATGGATGAAAAAGCAAAAGGTATCAGCCCTGCCCACGTTGTAATTTATGATATAAAATAAGTTTCCGCCCAAGCGAACAGTCCGAAACATCGCCCCGGCATGAAATATAAGTTGCATTGCCTGTAGCTGCGAAATACCTGGGTTTCACATTTGTCTTGGTAATCAGGAAGAAACCAAGCCCTGACTGTGAGAATCCTTTTGCAAGCGTAGAAAATATTTTTTTTAGGGATTTAAGAGTACCCGCAATTCCAAAATTAGCGAACTCATAAAGAAATATTGCTGAAATGAGTGGTCAGGCCGAAGTATTTGCCCATCGTTGTTTCTCCCATCTCCAATCTCCTATTCTCCCCATCTCCCCTTCTTCCGGCATCAATTCAGAGTATGATTACAGATTCTTTCCTGCTGATTTGTACATTTTCTCCGATACCAGGAAAATGGCCGGCTTTTTCGACAATGGATTTTGCTGTGTGAAAACCACCGTGTTATAAACATCTTCAATATGTTGATAATTCAGCACCTGTTCGGGTGTGCCTTCGGTATAAATACTGCCATTGCTCATCATCAGCAGGTAATTGCAATATTCGCTGGCAAGGTTCAAATCGTGAATGATCATTAAAACAGTGAGGCTCATGGATTCGTTCAGATTCTGTATCAGATTGAGTATCTGCACCTGATGCGAAATATCAAGAAAAGAAGTTGGTTCGTCGAGCAGCAAAACATCCGGTTCCTGGGTTAATGCACGGGCAATGGCGGCAAGCTGTTGTTCCCCGCCGCTGAGTTCGTTCATCAGTTTGTCCTTGTATTTAAGTACCCCGGTAAGCTTCATATATTTCCGGGCAATTTCAACATCTTCTTCCTTGTCAATAAGTTGAAAATGCTTTTTGTAGGGCATTCGTCCCAGCAAAACATAATCCTCCACGCTCATATCAGCGATTTCGGTATTCTGGGTAACAATAGCCATTTTCTGAGCCTTTTGTTTCGAGGTCATATCCGAAATATTGTGCTTGTCGAGCATTATATTACCACTCAGTATGCCTATTTCCCCGGTAATGGCTTTGAAAAGTGTTGTTTTGCCTGATCCGTTAGGTCCTACAATGCCGGTAAACGAGCCACGGGAAATTCGGGTAGAAATGCCCTGAAGCCTGAATCCTGTTTTGTAGCCGCACACCAGCTTATCGATAAGAATGAAATTATCCATAATTACTGAATCTTGAATTTGGATCTGCTTAAAACAACAATAAACACCAGCCCGCCAACCATGCCGGTAATTACCCCTATGGGCAATTCGTTAGGAGCAATGATAGTACGCGAAACCAGGTCGCAGGCAATTACAAAAATGCTGCCTCCGATAAACGAGGTTAGCAGCAGAATCCGATAATCGGACCCTATAAGCAAACGCATTAAATGTGGAATAATAAGCCCTACAAAACCGATAACGCCAACAATGGAAACACATATTCCTGTGAGCAGCGATGCAATTATAAACAGGATGCGGATAGTAAGGTCGGTATTCACACCCAGGTGTTTGGCCCGGGTAACGCCAAGCCTGAGGGCATTAAGCTGATTGGCAAACATATACGAAATAATCAAGCCTGCCACGGACGAAACAAGTGCGGTTCGGATCAGGATCATATCCGGTTCGTCGAGCGAGCCCATAATCCAGTAAATGATACTGTGCAGGTTTTCGGCCGATGTAATTGCCATTAACAGCATCATAGCCGACGAAGCCATAAAACTAATCATCACTCCAATGAGTAACATACGGTTAATGTTAAAATGGCTTCTTCCTATGGCGAGGAAATATACCAGAAAAACAACAGCAAGGGCGCCTGCAAATCCCGAAAAGGGAAGCATATAAGTACCCAGCGAAAGATCTAATCCGAAAACGATAGTAACTGCAACTCCAAGTGCTGCCCCGCCCGAAATTCCCAGCGTGTAAGGCTCAACGAGCGGATTGCGGTAAATGCCCTGAAGCAAAGCACCCGAAAGGCTCAACGCTCCGCCGGTTGCCAGTCCCAAAAGTATCCTTGGTAACCTTATATTATAAACAATGGAGTATTCCATACCGGATTTGCTTTTCAGTATCCGCACCAGTTCCGGAATTGAAAAACGCGTTTCGCCTACTGCCAGAGCCAGCAGTATAACACCGGCCAGCAAAATAAGCAGCAGTGTAATCCAGGCAACCCGGCGAAGGTGTTTATTTTTCATTTTAGAATTTTCAATTCATTTTTACATCCTATTTCAATACCGCATCTGTAAATCCGATGCTCAGATTTTATTTTCAGAAAAATATGTTCTTCACCACCTGTTCAAAAGTACGGGTAAATGACAGCACAGTGGGCGTGCAAGCCATATCCGAGTCAACTACAAAAATCTTACTGTTTTTGGTGGCACTCATATCCTTGTAGCTTTGCCAGGCTTTAGTTTCATCTTCTCCCAAAATCCCCATTGTTACCACAAAGATAACATCAGGATTGCGCTGTAACACGCTTTCGCGGGTGATAGTTCCTTTGGTGAAATCGTAGGCAATGTTTTCACAGCCCGACATGGTTATCAGGTCGTTCATAAATGTATTTGGAATCACTGTAAAAATAGGGTTGGCACCGATCTGGAAGAAAACTTTTTTCTTTTGGGTTCCTGCAGGAATGATTGATTTAAGGCTGTCGATTTTTTTAACTGACACAGCTATAATACTGTCGGCCGCTGCCTCGCGACCCACCAACTTGCCAAGTTCTTTAAAATGCGAACAGATTTCGCCAAACGAATGCATTTTTGACACCAGGTAAACATTTACCCCGTTTTTCCGGAGCGACTCGATGATATTGGGCTCTGTAAGTGCCGTTGTTAAAACCATATCAGGTTTCAGCAGTATTACTTTCTCAATATTCACTTCCGTGGCCGTTCCGATAACCAGCTCTTTATTGGTTTTCGTTATTTCGCAGTAAGAAGTAGCACCTACTATGTTATTTTTCAGCCCCAGATCAATAATTTCCTTAGTAATGGATGGTGCCAGGGAAACAATTCTGAGCTTTTCGTTTTTTTCGACAGGCTTCTGCTGTGAGGTGTTGCATGAAAATATTGTGAGCAAAAGAATTGAGGCAAGAAAAAAGTTCAGAATCAGTTTTTTCATACGAATTGAATTCAAAAATGCAGTTCAAGGTTACCGAAACGAAATAGCCTTGATGAAAAATTATTTTAGGTACTGTATTTATTGATTTTTGAAATATGTTGTTTAAAACCTGGCAAATACGATTATCATCAACCTGAATGAAAGGCTAATCAATACGAGTGTGCGAAATCTGTTACTGAAAATTTAATGTTGATCAGGCTTCAATTCGCGAAAGCAATCAAAAAAATATCAGGCAGGTCTCCTGGCTTCTCTGGTTTACAGCAACCTTCCCATCCCGGTTTACCAGAACAGTGGTTTGATTTTGCCGTAAACGCTTCTTCTGTTTAACCACAAGCAGAGTTACAGTTGCGCGTCAGCCCGTGATTTTCACACGGTTCCCTTTTGATCCGGTGATCCGGACCTGAATAAATAGTAGTCAAAGAACTCCATGCGTTTGCAAAGTAAGCACCAATTTCGCATTTGGCAATATAAAAGCTTTAATAAATTAATTATTACAGTTTTCTGGTAGTTCTTTTCAAGGGTTGAAACCGAAGAACTGTTGGTTAAAATGAATTATAATTAGTATCTAAAATTGATATGTTTTATAGCTCAAACAAGAATACAGTATTTTTATTCAAATGAATTAAAAAAAATATAAAATATAAAATACTGTAATACAGCGTGATAAAATTTATTATTAAGTATATATTGCATTCTTTAGTACTATGTATTGCATAGTACTATTCAATGTATTATCTTTGTCGAATCATTCAAATAATCTCCACATGGAAAAAGCAGATTCAACAATTGCACAGATGCGGAAAGGCGTACTCGAAATGTGTGTGGTTGCGGCCATAAGCAGCCGCGAAGCATATGCATCCGATATTCTTGAGCGGCTCAAAAATTCGCACCTTATCGTGGTCGAAGGAACCCTTTACCCTATCCTTACGCGGCTTAAAAACGAAGGCTTCCTCAGTTACCGCTGGGAAGAGTCCAATTCGGGGCCACCACGCAAATATTATTCAATAACGCCCGAGGGCACTGCGTTTCTATCTGAACTACGCTCAGGATGGGACGAACTTGTAAACGCTGTAAGCGCATTAGTTGCCGTTAATAATCAAACAGAATCATCCGAAACACCAAATACTTTGTAATTATGAAAAAGAACTTCTCAGTAAATATAGGTGGCCGTATTTTTAACATCGACGACGATGCGTACGAATGCCTCAACAATTATATCAGCCGCTTACGCCACTTTTTTGCAGCCGAACAGGGCAATGCCGAAATAATTGCTGATATCGAAATGCGTATAGCAGAGCTTCTTGAACTTCAAAAGGAACAAGGACTATCTATTATTACCCTGAAACATATAGAAGAAGTTATAACAAGCATGGGCGAACCCGCTCAGCTTTCGGATTCGGAAACGGAACAACCCAAACAAGCAGCGGGAGTCAAAACACTGGGGAAACTTTACCGCGACCCATCGAATAGGCAGATTGGTGGTGTTGCAGCAGGAATTGCCGCATGGTTTGGCATAGATCCTGTTTGGGTTAGGTTGATTTTTGCAGCTTTCACATTGTTTTATGCAGTCGGAATAATTGTATATGTTGTTTTGTGGCTTATCCTTCCGGTTGCCCAAACCACTTCCGAAAAACTGGAAATGCAACGTCAGAGTATCAATATCAATACATTGCGTAACGAAATTGCTTCGGCTGGCACGGGAATTCAGAAAACAGGAAACACCGTTTTACAAACTTTGGGGACTTTAATCCGGTTTGTAACTGAAGTGATTGCAAGAGTTTTTGCCTTTCTTTTTCACCTGCTCGGCAGGTTAGTCGGGCTTACTTTTCTACTTGGAGTAATAGCTATGTTTATCGGTATCAGCGCAGCATCGCTGGTTAGGGAACAGATGAATATGAATGATTACCAGCTCGACACAACAACGCTTGTTAATGCACTTCAATGGCTCGTACCCGGACCTGATGTGCGATGGCTTATGTACATTACCATAATACTTCTGTTGGTTGCCCTCACCGGATTATTGATTTACACAGGTCTCCGGTTATTGCTCAAATGGCCTCCGCTGCGCTGGCAGGTTGTAATTGTTTTTGTTCTGCTGCTGGTTGCCGGAATTCTGACAGGAGTGGGAGCCGTGTTCCAGTATGCACGTTCATCTGAAAAAATGGCTTCGGTAACCAAAAGACAAAGTATCGTGATGAAAGCAAAACACATTCACCTGGCTTCAGGATCGAGTGATCACCGACAATATTTTATGCCTTTGGCCGGCGACACCTTGCCTGAGAATGTCAGCTATGTGTTAGGTGAAATCAACCTGAGTATCCGGCCAGTTCCTGCCGACAGCCTTTTTATTACGTTTGTTCAGGCAGCATCAGCCTGGCAGGAATCGCAGGCATCAAGGTATGCGGCCAATATTTTGTACCGGTATAAACTTCAGGATACACTGGTTACTCTCAACCCGTATTTCATGTTTCCTTACTCCGATGGTATGCGGTATCAAAAAATGGATGTGATAATCGGTATTCCGATAAATACGGTGGTTGAAATTGACGAACCACTCCGATGGCGTTCAAATTACAGTGATTTTATGGAAAATGCCCATGATGGAGGAACTCTGATTATGACTACTTCCGGTTTAAAGTTGAAAAACCCACCGATGCCTGTGTCGGATACATTACAGGGAACCGAAAACTAAACATTATACCTTTCATGTATTTTAGTCGCGGTAGAAAACCTTAGAATTGGGGTTTTCTACCGTTTTTTTTCGACTACATTAAAACCAATTATTCAAAATTAAAAAAGAATTGATACAAAAGAATTGATTGTTGGATTGCAACAAAAAAATTAAATTTGCTGCATTAAAATGAAATATATTTTTAGTTCCTTGTAGTAAACTGTTTAGCCTACACAATTAATATTCAGGATAATGCGATTTAAACCCGGAAAAATTTCAGCTATAATTTTCATCAGCATATTTGTTCTGCTGGTAGCGTTGTTCTTTGCCGTTTCACCGATTACTAAATATGTGATTGAAAAACACAGTGTGGAATATACCGGCCGGAAAATTACGATGGATCATCTGTTCATTAACCTTTGGAAATGGACTGTTACCATAAAAGATCTGAAAGTGTATGAAAACAAGAGTAAAAAAGTGTTTTTCAGTGCCGGTAAAATTTTTACCGATATTGATGTTCTCCGGATTTTAAACGGGGAATATAAAATCAATACAATTCAGATCGAATCTCCCAATGTAGTTGTTGAGCAAACCGGCAGTCGCTTCAATTTCGATGATCTTGTTACCCGCTTTACTGCTCCCGATACCAGCGCAAAAAAACCGGAAAAACCAGCAGAACCAACAAAATACCGTGTCGAAAAAATAGAAATTATAGGTGGAAAAATTACTTACCGCGATAAACTTCTGAACAGCGAAATAGTTTTGCAGAAATTAAAACTTGGCTGCCCTTTGCTTGTCTGGAATTCGCCTATGTTGAATGCAGCTACATCATTTGATTTTAAATCAGGCGGCGAAGTTGATGGAAGGCTTACTCTGAACATGGATTCCTTATCGTATATTCTGAATACAAATATTGAAAAACTGGATATGAAGATGCTGGTGCCTTATATGAAGGATTATGTTAAAA
>JBBSDG010000148.1:0-9789 GCA_038249635.1 Bacteroidales bacterium
ATGTCAGCAAGATACAAATTAATCAGCACATTTTTTAAATATCACGTTTTTTAAGTTCTTAATTTATCCAATGGCGAGTTGGCTTTAAAATGAACCGCTTTGCTTCTATCCACAGGGTGGGAGTTTTCCGATCAACTTCCTTTGAAGCGTTGCTTTTCTTTATTTTTTGATGAAGTTATTATACCGATTCCTCCGCAATTTTGATTTCCTCATCTGTCAATTTATATAAATCATAAACCATGCGGTCAATTGCTTTGTCGGTGGTTTCGATTTGCAGTTTGATGGAAAAGGCTTTTTTAGATTCCTGAAGGAAATACTCTTCCCATTCGGCTTTTTGTGATAGCGTGAGTTTTACTTTGCTTTTTTCAAGTTCTTTTAAAAACTCATTAAATGTTATTTGAAACCAATTTTCAAGTTTGGCCGAGAGTTTCTCTAAATTGTATTCGCGCTGTATGTTGCGGGTAAATTTAGAGCAAAGGGTTTGCAATTCGCTGGTGAGTTGGGTGCGTTCTGTAGCATATTGCGCAAGCGTGGCGATCTGTTCTTCGTTTGCCTGCGGAACAGGGAAATGTTCGAAATAAACTTTCCGGATCTCACGTGTGCCTCCTAACAATTCCGGACAGTTGTACCAAACCCAGAGTTTTGTCAATGAAGAGTTGAGTACAGCCAAAAGGAACTGAAGTGAAAAGGAATCAACTTGTGCTGTAAGGATAAAACTTTTATTATTACTCAGCATTCCACTTTGATCGTATGTAAATGGGCAGAAGGCTGTTATTTCTGAATATATGATTTTGGGTTTATCAAATTCTGTGTAATAGTTAATACTATCTTGTATTTCAAACCATTTGCCGCTTGTCTTTTTGCGTGCGCCACTGTCGCCAGTTTGTTTTAGTCGGTCATATCCAAACGAAAGCAAATGTTCTTTGATGGCAGGAAAATCATCAATATTTAGCCTTAGTGCTGGAAAAGTCCTTATCAAATACTCGCTACCGGTAATTCCATAAGCCGAAATATCTCTGCCACGCACCATTGGTTTGATGAGTTCAGCACTCTTTGTATCTTTTGCAATTAGCTTTTGGCGTGTTTCTTCATCAATATAAAAAGCCTCATTAAAACCTGTTTTTATCCCATAGTTAATACTTACAGGCAAATCTTTTAATTCCGTTCCATTCAATTTCATCTGTTCCAACTTGCGGGAATCGTGGTATGGCTGAATACTCCATTCGCTTTCGCCAAATTGGGAGGCTTTATAGCTATAGAGATTAGCTTTCACCTCGGTGAGGAAGTCGCCATGATAGGTTTTCTGATTGAGTGATAAAACTTCAACGCTTTCGTGCGGTTCGCTTTTTTGGGTAACAAAAATACAGACAATCGTTGCGGCTTCCTGAAAGAATTGAATGTCGCCAAAGTTAAGTATCTGTTTCAAACCTGTTTTCGACAGGAACTTCCGAAGTGGCTTGCCATATGCCACTAACATCCATTTGTTGGGCATAATGAACGATTGAATACCACCTATCTTTAGCAACTGATAACCGCGTTCGGTAAAAAGACAATACAGATCAGCTCCTTTATCGAATGTTTCGTAACCACATTTCGAGAGTATTTCACTCATTTCGCCCATACTTTGGAGTTGCACATACGGCGGATTTCCGATCACCACATCGAAACCACCAGTATATTCGGAACGGAAGGCGTGTTCGAGAGTACAGCAGAGGTCTGTGTCAAGGGGGCATGCCCCCTTGTTTCCGCTCCCGCTCCCGTTTCCGTTCTCGTTTCCGTTCTCGTTTCCGTTCTCGTTTCCGTTCTCGTTTCCGTTCTCGTTTCCGTTCTCGTTTCCGTTCTCGTTTCCGTTCTCGTTTCTGCTCTCGTTACTGCTCCCGTTACTGCTCCCGGTCCTACTCTTGCTCTCGTTTCCGCTCCCGGTTCCGAGTTCGGGAAGTCCGTGTTTCACTCTATTGTTGCGGATGTAGTCTATTGTGTTCCATAGCTGTTCATCGGAGGTTATCTCTTTACATCCGTATTTCTGCGTCCATAGGTGTGCCTGCGTCGTTCCTCTGGTATCCGACTCTGTAGCCGAGGGAGAGTACGATTCTGTAGCCAAGGGGGCATGCCCCCTTGTTCTGCTAGTATCCGATGCGGGGATTGTTCTGCCCATAGCGATGTTGCATGCGCGTGCAGACATGGATTTTATTTTTCCCACTATTTTCGGAAGCTCCTCTTCTTCACATACCAGTAGCAGGTGTGCATGGTCTCCGCAAATGTTATAGGCCAGTACATTCAGATTGTCGTTTTTTACAATTTCAGCAACCGTTTGACATACGATTACTTCTTCTTTTGCACTCAGCCAAACAGGTTCTCCAAGCTTTACATGGTTATCAAACATTCGTTGCGAATAGCGCGAATTATGTGTCGCAGTGGTTATATGCCATGCCTTTTTCTTCTTTTCATGAAAAACAGTAGGAAACTCTTTTTGCCAGTTAAATGCCTTTTCGCCTGCAATGGCATGATCGTCAATCAGTGAGTTACCGCATTTAATATTGTGGTTCAGGTCATTTAGTTTTCGGTTGGGTTGTGCCGTGCGTAACCAAAGCGAGAGTTTTGCTATTTCTGCGCTTTCTTCGTTGAGATCAACACCAAAGAGGTTGTTTTCTAAAATGCTTTTTTCAACATCGTTGAAAACAATGGATGCGCCCAATACTTTTGCCTCCAGTTCATCAATATTTTGATGTTCGTTGATTAGGAAGTCGAGCGCCTGGTTCAGAAATGCACCCGAGCCACAGGCTGGATCGCAAATAGTAATCTGCAATAACCAGTTACGATACTGTTTGAGCTTGTCGAGTAATGCTTGTTTGGCTTCTTTTCTATGCAATGGCGCATGCGCCATTGTTGCATGCGCCATTGCGATTTGAAGTTGGGCTTTCTTTTCCTCGCAGAGTTTCCCGACGGTGTTTTCAACAATGTATTTGGTGATGTATTTGGGCGTATAAAACACACCGTCCTTTTTGCGTTTTGTTTTGGTCTTGTCAATGGCCACTCCTTCAAGTTGCGCTTTTATTTCATCGAGTTCGTTTAATGAGTTTTCGAAAATATGACCCAATATATTTACATCCACCTCGCTTGCAAAATCGTAATCCGAAAGTTTAAGCGTATGTACAAAGAGTAATTCATCGTCTATTTTAACCGAATCTAAAATATCATCTGGTTTAAACAAACCGCCATTGTAGGCAAACACATCATAGCGTTTTCCTTTGAACCCAGTATTCAAATATCCGAAATACTTTTTATAACGGTCGTAAAGCGGTATTTGCACATCGCGTTCCTGCAATTCCCGCCAATCGTTCAAGATTAAGCGCACGGAGTTGGGTGGCAACAGTTGCCGGTCTTCGGCAAAGAAAAGAAACAAAAAGCGATCGAGCAGTTTTTGCGATTTCTTAAATAACGTCAACGCATCGTATTGCGGATTTTGCAAAACCAAATCCTGGTGCAATTGCCGTTTAAAAGAAGAATAGTCCTGGTATAGTTGTTTAGTGATCTTATCTTCCTGACTTAACGATTCGTCCTTTATCTTTTTGGGAATTCCATTTTCGATGCTTTTGTAAGCCAGGCATAGGTAAAGCAGTTCGAATTGGTTTTCGCTAAGTGTGAACAGGTTAAATTCTTCGAATTCAATGGCGTTATCGATATAAAAACGAAGTTTTTCGAAATTGGAAGTAACAACATAAACACATTCCGATTGGTTGTTTTTGTACCCGAATGCCTGAGTTTCTATTTTTGATAAGTCAGTAACGTCGGTTCCTTTTAGTTCAATTACGGCTTTAATCTTTCCGGCAATTTTAATGGCACCGTCAGCCTTTTTACTATCCTTGACGTTTTTCTTTTCAGTAATGAGGTTAAAGTCAGGTGTAGGATTTATGGTATAACCGAGTATATTGACAAACAAATTGATGAGAAATCCTTCCTGAAATTGCTCCTCTTTACTATTACGAATGTTTTCCTGAATAACGGGATTATGAAAATAAGCTTTAAACCGGGAATACGATTCAGTAAGTTCCTTTCGGTCAATTGCTTTTAAATATTTGTCAAGTACCGTATTTTGAAAAAACGCCATTTTTAGTTTTCTTTTGTTGCCTTAAAGATAGCTATTAAATCACTTGTAAAATTATTTATTGATTCATTATGTCTTTGCTTCTTTTGGCACTGGTGCGGATTTGCAATTCCGAGCCTTACAGACATTGGATTTGCAATCCAAAAATTCAAAATTATATCAAAAGCAATTCATCATTTAATCGCAAATCGTAAGGATTACACATCCTTGATCTGAAAGGATATTTAAAGGAATTGGGATTGTAGTCAACGGTTGATGGTCCAATGTCTTTATTTTTATGTTTAAACAAAATTAATTTCTACAATCAATCATTATTGTGGCAGCTTGACAAATATATACTTTATTGACCTTAGATTCATTTTTATAATGTTGCTCTAAATCTTTCCTTAATTTTTCATATTCGCTTTCCATGGCGTATGAATTTTTATTATGCTACTAATTATGAGACCCCTTCGAATAGTCAGAATTGCACAATTGCCACGAAGACACCAAGTCACCAGGTTTCACAAAGTATTGAATAAATGAAGTATAATCTTTGTGGATCTTCGGGTCTTCGTGCCTTAGTGGCGGTTTATGACTTTGCGGAGTAGCTTCAATTATCCAATTACCGAATTAAATCAGATGCCAGACTTCCCGTTCACGACCGGTCAGGCTACCGACTTGCCAGGTAGCCTGCTTTTGTAAGTCGTTAATTATTGACAGAAAAATCAAAAATAGATTGATTGTTATATCCACCCATTGGAATCGTTCCCTGATAGAAGAAACAATATTCTCCGGCACCGATCATTTGATTTGGAATCACTTTATACCGGCCATTCCCTAAATCTTCAACTGTAAATTTAATGGCATCCCTGGTATCAATTCCCATTTGGGTTGACAGGGTTATTCCACTAATTTTCCCTGTCACTAACTCTCTGGTATCTCTTTTCTGTTTCAATTTAGTTAATGCAAACTCATTTGGTGATGACGCTGCTTTAAACCACCAGTTTCCACTTCCCAAATCATTTTTGTTTTTGAGGTCGAATTGAAAAATAAAAGTCAAATTCAATGAATCTGCTTTATTGACAGAAGTTGCATTATTGATGTACGATTTCATTTTTGCGGGTGCAATTCCATAAGTCATTGCAGCTCCAAAAGCGCTGGTTTTGGTGCCCGAGAATACAGCAGGTTCAATCTTTACCAATTTATCATTTAGGGTATAGAACACACCACATTCAACAGCAACTGAAGATTTAGCAATCATTAAAGCCAAAATATCGGACGAAACTCCTTTCTCTTTCAGCGCTTTTAGTTGATCAATTGATGTGTCAAAACTTGCCTGCGAAGTATTAATCTTTGCTATAATAACCTCACTTCCAAACCCTAAATCCATTAAATCCAAAACAGATTGATTGGTCATTTTTTCTTGTGCAAAGCCAAAAATGAACGAAAATAAAATTAGTCCCAAAAGAATTGTCTTTTTCATAGTTCCCTGATTTTAATAATAAATGTCAGTGTTATTAATTTATATTGTTCCGTATCTAATCACATGGCGGGAGTTTCCCGATAAACTTCCTGCGAAGTATTGCTTTTAATATTTACTAATTTCCCATCAACAAATCACCGAAACCCACCTTGCAGGGTCGTTTGCTTTCCTCTAGTTGCACTTATTTTCATCATAAAATAAGCTTACACCTCATGTACGGCTCCATATCGAAGGGTTCTTGTTATGCAGTATGTCTTCTTTCATAATCCTTGTTGCTATTTTTGATCACGTTTAAGTCCTCCAAATTTAATGTTTTATAATTACATATGTTATTTCAAGGCATTTTATTTATCAAAAATATTTTGTCTGTTTTCAAATTGTCAAAACGAAGTTCAGTGCAACAATTTGTCGATTGGTTTCGTGTGGCGTATGTCACAAAAGATGGTACTTCCGACTGGTCTGCAGCGATTATGCAGATGGTGATGTGAGCATTTGACAATTGTTGATTGTTGGAGTGGTTGGTGCTATTCTTCCGCGATTGAAGTTCGCAGTTCCCTGGGTCAGGCGAGTTCCAATCGCATTTTATTGGCTATCTTAAAAGGTTTTTTTAAGCTCTGAATCTCCGTGTGCTTTGTGCAGCCTTTGTGTTCCTTGTGTTAAAAATTCACCACAATGTTCACAAGGAAAGGCACAAGGTTCACAAGGTATTGAATACCTTAAGTGTAATCTTTGTGAATCTTCGAGTCTTCGGGCCTTAGTGGCGGCTTATGACTTTGCGGAGCAGACTCCAATTGCCGAATTGTCTAATTTTCAAATTGCCAAATTTCCGAATTTCCGAATTGTTACATTGCCGAATTATTCAATTATAACTCCCCGCTTTTGTAAGCCAGTGCCATCAACGCAGAAACCGAATGGACACCGAGTTTCTGCATCAGGTTGACCCGGTGGATATTTACCGTATTTATGCTGATATGTAACTGATCTGCTATCTCTTTATTCGACTTGTCATTTACAATCAGGTGCCATACTTCCCGTTCACGGGCGGTCAGACCGCTGAGTTTCACATTGTATTTCTGCCGGTTAACCTCTTTTTCAGCCTGCTGCAGCTCATGCTCAGCATATGTCATATCATTGAGCTGATAGGCACTGACCAGTATCTTTTTCATCGTTCTGTCGCCAAATACCTCCACAATAAGTTTTGGACAATAAAATATACTGTAACGATCGCCGCCCTGTGGCTTGAACAGGTGAAAGTCGAACGTACCATCTCCGAACACAACCTCCCGATTGCGCGCCAAACTGATCTTTTGCAGTTCCATATCGTACGGATGAACCACCATCGCATAAAAACCGAATCCAAGCAGGTCGACCTCGGCCTGTGTATAGCCAATAAAATCGAGCCCCAACTGATTAATGCCACTGGTGCGACACGAACTAATATCGCCCGGACGCGACAGCTCATTCGAATAAACGAACGGGGGATAGATTAGGCTGGTGCTCCGGATATAATTAATTTCACGCTTGCACCATTCTGCTGAACAGTCTTCAGGTAAAGGCTCCATAATAGATATAATTTTAATATTGGACGTAAATATAGCGTAAATACGCTATTGTATCTGGATAATTATGGGTTTATATTTGATTAGGATTTCTTTTTATTAAAATCAGGGAGTGCCCAATCATTTTAACCTAAGTTCATTGGTAAAATACAGGAATCGAACCATAAGTAATGCTTTCGGGCATTTGGCAGCATCCGTTCATTGACCAGTCTGGACCCCGTTATTTGCAGAAGAAACAACAACCGGGTAAGTTTAAACACCAATTTGTTGTAAAGGATCTCCGTTTGTTTCTAAAGGACGTCCGTTTTGTTGTAAAGAATCGCCTTTTGTTTCTAAAGAACGTCCGTTAGGTAGTAAAGGACCTCCGTTTATTTCTAAAGAACCTCCGTTTTGTTGTAATGGATCTCCGTTTGTTCCTAAAGAACGTCCGTTAGGTAGTAAAGAACCTCCTTTTGTTCCTAAAGAACGTCCGTTAGTTTGTAAAAGACCTTCTTTTGTTACTAAAGGACATCCGTTAGGTTGTAAAGGACCTTCTTTTATTACTAAACGACATCCTTTAGGTTGTAAAGGACCTTCTTTTGTTTGGATTGCAGTTTTTCCTCAACAAATTGAGGCGTAAACGTACGGGGAACGGGATCTGTTCAGTTGGCTGTGCCGGACAATAGAAATACAACTGCTTCGTTCATTGACATCTTTGATAAAAATACAACCCAATAACCAGCCAATCAAATGAATATTTAATTGATTATTTTAAACAAAAACCTAATAAGTTAAATGTCATGAAAAATTTTCATGTTGTATTAGACTTTGTTAGTTTACCAATCCCCGAAAAAATTGTGAAGGGGAGAAAAGTGGAATCTGGCCTGACTGGAAATCCAGGCTTTACGACCCCTGAGGTGTTAATACCCGTTTTAAAAACGGCTACCGATCAGCTTGAAGATGATAACGTAGCTGCAGCAAAAGGGGGCCCGACTGAGACTGCTAAAATGCATCAGACTGAAAAAGCGTGGGTCAACCTGATGCGTAAACAGGCGCTGTATGTTGACAGGATTGCAGAAGGCGACGAGCGGCTGATCCTGAGTTCAGGGTTTAGCATGTCGAAGCAGCCTGCACCGGCACAACGGCCTGAGTTTAAATCGTCGTTAGGCGAAAAGACGGGTTCAGTGGTGCTCCGGAGAAAAGCTGCTCCGGGCGCCAAAACGTATGTCTGGCAATATTGCGAGAGCATTCCATTGCCCGATGAATCGAAATGGATCTATGCCGGCTTCACGACCAAGGCAATCATAGAGATTTCTGATTTAAATCCGATGTTCCTACATTGGTTTCGTGTGGCGTATGTCACAAAAGATGGTACTTCCGACTGGTCTGCAGCGATTATGCAGATGGTGATGTGAGCATTTGATATTGGTTGGTTGTTGGGGTGGTTGGTGCCATTCTTCCGCGATTGGAAATCGCAGGACCCAGGGTCATGCGATTTCCAATCGCATTTTATCGGCTATCTCAAATGGCATTTTTTACACTGTGAATCTCCGTGTGCTTTGTGCAAACTTTGTGTTCCTTGTGTTAAAAATTCACCACAAGGTTCACAAGGAAAGGCGCAAGGTTCACAAAGCATTAAATATCTAAAGTGTAATCTTTGTGAATCTCCGGGTCTTCGTGCCTTATTACAAAAACATCTGGCACTAGTTTCATAAGCCATTGTCAGACTGCTTATGCTCATCAGCAAATAATTCGATTACTGCACTTTCCGAACCGGATTCAGTGAATTTCATGTTTAGGTTATTTTTGTATGATCAGTTCCAGTTTACCCGGATCTTGCCGGGAATCCCAGATAGTCAGGATTTCAATTTTTATGTCAGTTATTTTGTAAGTGAAATAATAATCAAGGACTATTTTTATCCGTACATCCTGAATGGTTGTCATTTTGCCTATCGTTGGATGTTTGCAAACTAATTCAGCTGTATTTTCAAATATCTCATTCAATCGTTTGCTATATGAAGTTGATTGATTGCGATTGATCCAATACTCCAAAATAGAAATTCTGTCTTTAAGGGCAAGTCGTGACCATATTACTTGTTTAGCCATTTTTTGATCTCCAAATTTGCTTCTTCGTTGGTCAAATATTCACCATTCTTAATTTGATTCAATGAAACTTCTATTGCACGATTGTGACTGTCAGATAACTGATAAGTTTCAGTATCGACGAAATTATCATCAAGAAGTTTATAAATTTCTGCCAAAACCAATTCGTCATCAATCTGGTTGATTTTACCAATTACCTTGTTTCTTAGTTCGATCGTTGTCATAGCAAATTATTTTGGGTTAAAGCTACAATAATTTAAGTGAAATTACTTTATAAGTAAACGCTTAAGTTTTATAATCTGATGGATAAGGTGGTTTTTTCATTTTTTTCAATTATGTATTTATTCGCTGAATCCCAAAGGGGTTCTTCGATGGTGATGTGAGCATTTGATATTGGTTGGTTGTTGGGATGGTTTGTGCTATTCTTCCGCGATTGAAAATCGCAGGACGCAGGGTCAGGCGAGTTCCAATCGCATTTTAAGATTCGTCCTTTAAAAACTATGCCCCACCACCAGATACCTGAACGCCCATTTCCAATGAATAGAATAACCGGTTATTCCAGCCTTTTTAAGGAGTGC